>JAKEGQ010000217.1 GCA_022615475.1 Candidatus Methylomirabilota bacterium
ACGGGCGAGGTGCTCGGCGAACCCGCCCCCCCTTTCAGGCGTGTCACGAGCACCCGCAGGCTGCCCCGCGGTCACCCCTCCTGTGCGTGAAGACGTCTTACCAGTCATCCGGCATGTCGTCCGATGATCATGCGCGACGGATCGATCTCCTCGCGCAGGACGGCCAACTCCTCCCGCGTCGGCGGCTCGAGTACTTCGATCTTTTCCGCCACCCGTGGCTCAAACCCCATCCCGCGAGTCACCTGATCCGCCGACAGCCCCCGCAGCACGCCGAGGAGCAGCATGCGCCTCGTCTCGTCGTCAAAACCGAAGAGGGCTTGCGACGTAACAACCCGGTAGGGGCCGGTCCCCCGGGGCAGACCCGCAGCCTCCCGCGCCCCGGGGCCGGTCACGTACCCCGGCGAGGTCATGAAGTCCAGTTGCTCGACGAAGCGACGCGGCTCGTGCTTCAACACGACGATCGTCTTCCAGCAGAGTGAGGCGACTTCGTTTCCTCCCCCGCTTCCCGGAAACCGCCGTTTCGGTCGATCGTAACTCCCCCCCAGCAGTGTCGAATTCACGTTGCCGTACGCGTCCACCTGCAGTGCCCCGATCATTCCGTAATCCAGATATCCCGTGGCGGCATACGCAAAGGCCCAGTTCATGGTGGTCCACTGCAGCGATCGATACACATTCGAAGGGCCCCCCATCGTCCCGCGGACAAAGGGGGTGAGCGGCCGCGGACCGATCGCGCCGAACTCGAAGATCTGGGTGAGGTTCGGGGAGTACAGCCTCTCGGCCAGCATGGCCACCACCTGCGGAATGCCCCAGCCGACGAAAACCGTCTTCCGGTCTTCGAGCAGGCGGGCGGCAAGGCAGATCGTGCACTCGGTTTCGGTGAATCGGGACATGGTGTCGGTCACGGGCGACCCTGCCGGTTCGCTATGCGTATCCCTCTTTGATGGACCCCCGTCGGATCATGTCCGCCAATCGTCCCCACCCCACCTTCTGCTCCAGCAGTTCGGCGTGGGACCGCACGCTGTACACGAAGGCCTCGAGATACGCCCGCACCTGTTCCTCGGTCTCGATCGCGTTCAATTGCTGGATCTGCTCGAGGTCCAGCTCGTACCTGCCCGGCACCCCACCTGGATATGCCCCGAACGGCAGGTGCACGACGGCGCTGACCAGGAAGTGGGGAATCGTCGTCTTTGCCGGCTCCTTCCGAAACTCGAGCGGATCAACGATCTCCTCGGCAGAAACGATCACCTTCTTCGAGGCCATGGCCGCCTCCAGGGCAAAGAGGTTGGTCCCGAAGATGCGGGCGTTTCCGGAGATGTCCGCCTGGTGGGCATGCACGAGGAAGACATCCGGATGGAGCGCCGGGACCAGGCAGACGGGATCGGCGCCAAAGGGATCCGCCACCACCTTGGCTCCGGATCGGACGAAGGTATCGGTTCCCAGGAGGCTTCGCATCGGCATGAAGGGAAGCCCTCTCGCCCCGGCGAGCATCCGCGCAGCCAAGGACCCGTTGGTCCATTCAAAGACGCGCACCCTCCCTTCACCCACCGCCCGCCCGATGTAATCGCCGTATCCCAAAAATCCCACGTCGATTCGATCGGCACACCCGGCGCCGACCAGGAGTGCGGATTCGTGGAGGGTAAACTCGGCGCAGATCCAGAGGTGTCGCCTGCGCTGTCGGATGATTTCTCGGACCAGGGCTTGGGGACCACGGGTCAGGGAGGAAAAATCGTGGGCGATGTAATCCCCATCCGCCACAAAGCGGGAGACGGCCTCGTGTTCCGTCATGAGCTTGTCGGTCGCCTCCCGACTCTTGTGCAGGCGGACCCACTCCCGAAAGTCGTCGGGGTGGACCCAGTGGTAGGCACTCTCCCCTGAGGCAAGGATCTTCATGGGGACATCCGTGTGGTGCAGGCAGGGGAAATGACGGGGCTCAACGGGGAGGGCGTGCGTGCGATCGGCATGAGTCAAAGGCCCGCCTTGGCGAGCAGCTCTTCGACCGCGGAATACGGGTCCATCTCTCGCCTGGCGATCCGCTCGATCGTCTGCTCGAGGGTTCCGTTGGCGCTCGCCCGCTCCAGCAGGCGGCGGGTCCCCTGCTCCTGGAGCAGTTCGAGGAACAGCGCTCGACTCCGCTCGCGCTGGCGCGTCTGCCGCAGGCCCTGTCGGTCCAGATGGGCCCGGTGGGCGAAGATTCCCTGCGCCAGCTCGGCGATACCCTGCCCCTGGGTGGCGACCGTTTTCAGGATGGGCGGGCTCCAGTCCGAACGTCCCGGAGCGAGTCCCATCATCGCCTGGAGCTCTGCCACGGTCTTGTCGGCGCCCTCACGGTCTGCCTTGTTCACCACGAAGATATCGGCGATCTCCAGGATCCCGGCCTTGATCGCCTGAACATCGTCCCCGAGACCGGGGACGGTGACGACGACGCACGTATCGGCCGTCTTGACCACCTCGACCTCATCCTGCCCCACCCCGACGGTCTCCACGAGGATTACCTCTTTCCCCGCCGCATCCAGCACGTTCACCACATCGCCCGTGGCCTTGGCCAATCCCCCGAGGTGCCCTCGCGTGGCCATGCTCCTGATGAAGACCCCTGCATCGAGGCTGTGCTGCTGCATCCGGATGCGATCGGCCAGAATCGCCCCCCCGGTAAAGGGGCTGGTGGGATCCACGGCGATGATCCCGACGGTCTTCCCGCCCCCACGAAACTCCTTCGTGAGCTGATCCGTCAGGGTGCTCTTCCCGGAGCCCGGTGGACCGGTGATCCCCACGATGAAGGCCTGTCCGGTGATGGCGTACAGTTCCTTCAGGGCGGCGGTGGCCTCGGGAGCATTATTCTCGACGAGGGACATCAGCCGGGCGATCGCCCGGACATCCCGCTGCCGAATCCTTTCTATGATCTCCACGGATTGTCCCCCGTCGCGCTTCCACGGCTTGCGGACATGATGCCTGACATGTAGCACAGGATCCCGAACGCTGTCGAGGACAAATTCCCTTCAGACATACTCCCGGCCCACGATCTCTCGCGCGATGATGAGGCGCTGGATCTCCGAGGTGCCCTCGCCGATTTCGCAGAGCTTGGCATCCCGGAGATACCGCTCGACCGGATACTCGACCGTGTACCCGTATCCTCCGTGGATCTGGATCGCCTGGGTCGCCGCCGCCACAGCCGCTTCGGCACTATAGACCTTGGCCATCGACGCCTCTTTGGTGAAGGGCTTTCCCTGATCTGCCAGCACCGCCGCCCGATAGGTCAATAAACGCGCGGAGTCGACGGCGGTGGCCATGTCTGCGAGTTTGAACTGGATGGCCTGAAATGCGCTGATCGGCTGACCGAACTGCACCCGCTGCTTGCTGTACGCGATGCTCTCCTCCAGGGCCGCCCTGGCTAATCCGACGGCCAGGGCGGCAATGCCGATCCGCCCGCCGTCCAGAACCTGGAGGGCGTCGAGGAACCCATGGTCTAACTCTCCCAGGAGGCTCTCCGCCGGCAGGCGCACATGATCCAGGATGAGCTGGGCGGTGTCGCTGGCGCGGACCCCCAGCTTCTTCTCTCGCCGACCCACGGAGAATCCTGGCGCCCCCCTTTCCAGGATAAAGGCAGAGATGCCATGGGAGCCGCGGGCCGGGTCGCTAAGGGTCAGGATGACGTACACTCCGGCGACGCTTCCGGAGGTGATAAAGTTTTTGGTCCCGGTGAGCACATAGGTGTCATCCTGACGGACGGCCGTGGTGCGCATCGCCGCCGCGTCGCTTCCCGAACCCGGCTCTGTGAGGGCCCAAGCGGATAGCATCTCTCCCCGCGCCAACGCCGGGAGATACCGCCGCCTCTGCTCCTCGCTTCCGAAGAGAAGGATGTGGTTGACGGCCAGAGAATTATGCGCCTCGACGGTGAGCGCGACAGAGGCATCGGCCCGGCCGAGCTCTTCGAGAATGGCCACGTAGCTGACATAGTCCATCCCGGCCCCACCGTACCCCTCCGGCACCAGGATCCCGAGAAGGCCGAGGCTCGCCGCACCCCGGATGATCTCCCAAGGAAACTCCTCCCGTTGATCGTACCCCGCCGCCTTCGGAATGATCTCCCGGCGTGCGAAGTCTCTCACCACGCCTTGGATTGCCCGCTGCGTCTCGCTCAGCGTGAAGTCCATGCCCCTAGCTCCGCGTCTGACGGAACCCCTCATTTATATAATTATTTATCATATAATACATATAGTTACATATTGAACATTCATACTACATATTAAGTATTTTGGCACCTCCACCCTCGGCTGAAACGGGGACTCAGGCTCCGGTGGGGACGAAATAGACGTCGGTGGGACGCAACTCGGAGAGGCGGCGGAACTTGGCTTTAACCCGCATGCCGATCCAGTCGAGCGAAGAGGCCTGCGGGTCGAGGCCGACGACGCGAGTCAAGAAGAGGGTATCCACGCCGGGAAACCCGATGAGGGCAAGAATGAAGGGGGTCTCTTTCAGAAACTCTTCGCTGCCGTAGTGACAGACGGTAAAGGTATGGATCTGCCCCTCCTGGGGAAGTTCCACCCAGGTGCATTCGCGCCCGCATTCCATACAATGCGCCCGCGGTGTCGCGTAGGTGTAATTACAGCTGTCGCACCGGGTCCCCAGAAGTCGGTTGTTGGCCAGGCCGGCAAAGAAGGGGCTGTCCTGCGCGTAGCTGTGGATGTAATCGATCTCATAGTGGTGCTTGATGATCAGGGGCGCCAGGTCCTTGAGCGCCCTCAGATCCTTCGGAAGCGGCACCCCGAAGACGACCGTCCCGTCTTCTCGTTCTGGCAATCGGCTCTCGCTCACGGCCCCAGTCCTCGCCCCCTCAGTCGGCCCTTTCCAAGATCGAGATCACCACGTACGTCCCCGTGCCCGCGTGGCTGTGAATCGCGCCACGCCTCGCATTCTTCACCTGGAGGACATCGGTGCTGAAGTGCTTCTGGATACTCCCCTGGAGCTGCCACAGGGCAAACACCCCCTGCATGATTCCGGTCGCCCCCACCGGGTGGCCGCAGGCGAGGAGCCCGCCCGAGGGATTGATCGGGATCCGGCCCTGTTCCGGGAAATGGTACCCGTAATCCACCGCCGGCATGAAGGGCTTGCCGCTCTCGACGAATTTTCCCCCCTCACCGTACCTGCAGAGCCCCATGTCTTCGTAGGTCTGGACCTCTGACGAGGTGTAGGCGTCATGCAGCTCGATGAAGTCCAGCTCTTCGAGGGGGTTCGTGATTCCCGCCATCTGATAAGCGCTCTTGGCGGCCATGCGGCCGGCCCGGAAGGAGTGGACCCCGGGATACTTCAGCCCCCGGTAATCTTCGGGCCTCTCATGCGGCAGGAGGATCACATCCCCGTGGGGCCGATCCGCCATCCGCATGGCGTCGAGGCCACCGCCTACCCCGGTAATCTTGGCAGGGAACGGGGTGTGTCCCGTGGCTCTCTGCAAGGCATTGAGCCCGTCTTCACTGCAGAGGATGAGCACCGCCGCCCCGTCGGACATGAGGCAAATGTCGAGCATCGTCAGCGGCCAGGCCACCATCTCGGCCCGCCGCACGTCCTCGATCGTGATCCGCCTCCGCTTCTGGGCGTAGGGATTATGTAGGGCGTTCCGGTGGTTCTTGACTGACACCAGCGCCATCTGCTCCACGGTGGTCCCAAACTCTTTCATGTGACGGACCACCATCATGGCGTAGTATCCGGAGTAGAAACCGCCGACGGGATAATCGAAGTTTGTGTCGGAGGCGAGCGCGATGAACTCGTTCCCCTTCCACGTATTGACGCGCGACATGGTCTCGAAGCCGTACACCACGCAGACATCGAACCGGCCCGACGCCACCGCCTCCCAGCCCGACTGGACGGCCAGGCCTCCCGTCGCACCCCCCCCTTCAATACGTTTCCCGGGCTTGGGACAAAGACCGAGATAGTCCTGCACCATGCTGCCGGCTTTGAGTTGTCGGGTGAAGTGGTCGGAGAAGTATGAGCAGATCGTCCCGTCGACGATCTCTCGCGCGTGCTGCGGGGTCAGGTGGATGTCCCTGAGGGCGTAGTCATAGGCCTCCTTCACCATCCCCCGAAAGTCGAGGTCGGGGCGGGCCTTGGCGAACTTGCTCACACCGCCCGAGACCGCGTATACGGGCCTCATCTCACTTCCCCGTTTCTCACGCCGGAAAGTCACGGTCGCGGGCGGACGTGCGTCCGAACGAAATCGATCGCCACCGACGTCGAGGTTCCCGGAGTGAAGATCTCGGCGATCCCCGCCTTCTTGAGTGCGGAAATATCCTCGTCGGGAATCGTCCCACCTGCAAAGACGATCACGTCGTCCACGCCGCGCTCGCGGAGCAGCTCCACGATCCGGGGAAAGAGATACATATGGGCTCCCGAGAGGCAGGAGAGGCCGATGGCATCCACGTCCTCCTGCACAGCGGCGCTGACGATCATTTCCGGCGTCTGCCGAAGACCGGTATAGATCACTTCGAACCCCGCGTCCCGGAACGCCCGGGCGATCACCTTGGCACCCCGGTCATGGCCGTCGAGGCCCGGTTTGGCCACTAGGAGACGGATCTTCCGTGCTTCGCTCATCGTGTCATTCACCTCGCGACCCGTGGCAGAGGCCTGGGTCGCCTCTCCCCGGCTTTCGGTCATCCTTCGTCACCTGAAGCAAACGGCGTCTTCTTTCCTTAAAGCGCATTTTCGGTGGATCGTCAATGGACAATCAGAGGATGGCGGGTTCGACATACTCCCCCCACGCCTCTCGAAAGACCCCCATGATCTCTCCCAGGGTCGCATAGGCCCGCACCGCATCCAGGATCTTGGGCATGAGGAGGTCCTGACCCCAGAGATCCTCCGCCTCTGCCGCCCTTCGGAGGCCGTCCAGAGCCTTCCGGACCCCCCCGTTGTCCCGACGTCCCTTCAGGCGGTGAATCCTCTCCACCTGCCGCTCCGCAATCTGCTCCGGGTCGATGTGAAGGAGCGAGACCGGCTCCTCCGCCTCGGCGACGAACCGGTTCACGCCGACGACGACTTCTTCCCCCGCCTCGACCGTCTGCTGGTACCGGTAGGAGGCATCGACAATCTCCTTCTGGGGAAAGCCTTGCTCGACCGCCCGGACCATGCCCCCCAGGTCGTCGATCCTGCGGAGATAGTTCCAGACCTCCTCCTCGACCTCCCGCGTGAGACTTTCGACGAAGTATGATCCTCCCACGGGGTCGATGGTGTGGGTGACCCCGGTCTCGTGGGCGATGATCTGCTGGGTCCGGAGCGCGATCGTCGCCGCCTCCTGGGTGGGAAGGGCCATCGTTTCATCCAGGGCGTTCGTGTGGAGCGACTGCACCCCGCCCAGCACGGCGGCCAAGGCCTGAACGGCCACCCGAACCACGTTGTTGTACGGTTGCTGGGCGGTGAGCGCACATCCTGCCGTCTGGGCGTGGGTTCGGAGGAGCCAGGATCGCGGATCCTTTGCCCCGTACCGCTCTCGCATGAGTTTCGCCCATACGCGCCTGGCGGCACGAAACTTGGCGATTTCTTCAAAGAAATCGTTGTGGACATTAAAGAAGAAAGAGAGGCGAGGGGCGAAGGCATCGACGTCGAGCCCCGCCTTTATGGTGGCCTCGACGTACGCCATGCCGTCGGCCACGGTAAAGGCCAGCTCCTGGATCGCGGTGGACCCCGCCTCTCGGATGTGATAGCCGCTGATGCTGACCGGATGCCACCGGGGCAGATGTCGAGCCCCGAAGAGGATCGTATCCACCACGAGGCGCATCGAGGGCTCGAGGGGAAAGACGTACTCCTTCTGTGCGATGAACTCCTTGAGGATGTCATTCTGGAGGGTGCCGCCGATGCGGTCGTAGGGCACCCCCTGTTTCTCGCAGACCGCGATGTACATGGCCCAGAGCACCGCGGCCGGAGAGTTGATGGTCATCGAGGTGGTGACGTTCTGGAGCGGAATCCCGTCGAAGAGGATCTCCATATCCGCCAGCGAGTCGACGGCTACCCCGCATTTCCCCACCTCGCCGCGCGACATCGGATGGTCCGAGTCGTACCCCATCAGGGTGGGCAGGTCAAAGGCGACCGACAGACCGGTCTGCCCCTGCGTCAGGAGATACCTGAAGCGCCGATTCGTCTCCTCAGGGGTCCCATGGCCGGCGAACATCCGCATGGTCCAGAGCCTGCCCCGGTACATGGTCGGGTAGACACCCCGCGTAAAGGG
>JAKEGQ010000030.1 GCA_022615475.1 Candidatus Methylomirabilota bacterium
CACAAGATTCGCATCAAGGCAGGGGATCTCACCGCTGAGGCGGTCCTCAACAACAGCCCCACCGCCAAGGCGCTCTGGGGGGCCCTGCCGATCACCGGCAAGGCCAACACCTGGGGAGACGAGATCTACTTCGCGACTCCGGTCAAGCGAGACCTGGAGCCAGCCGCGAGAGAGATCGTGCAAATGGGGGACCTGGGCTATTGGCCTCCCGGCAGGGCCCTCTGCATCTTCTTCGGGCCCACCCCGGTGAGCACCGGAAGCGAGATCCGTTGCGCGAGCGCGGTCAACATCATCGGGCGCGTCCAGGGAGACCCGACGATCTTTAAGAAGGTCAAGGACGGCGCCCGCATCCAGATCAACCCCGCCTAACCCCCGCCCTCACCAAGCAGCGACTGGACACATTGAACCGGCTGAGTGCGCGATGAATATTGGGCCGAGAGAGGAGCGCAAGCGGCTCATCCTGGGGGTAGCCACGCTTGCCGTGTCCGTGGGGATCACCATCGGACTCATCTATTTTGGCGTCGATCGGTGGTGGAGGCTCGGCCTCTTTTTCCCATTCTGGTTCGGAGCCCTTGGCATCTTCCAGGCACTCGAGGCGACCTGAGTGGCTCTCGCGGCGCGAGGTTCGCGAAACCTGGACACCGGAGAAGAGAAAATCCAAGACACTGCCGCACTAAGGCAGCTTCGCCGCCAAGCGCGTCGCGTGCACATCGAGTCCATCCTGGCAGGCGCCTGGCTCACCGCGCTGTGCCTGGTCCTGTAATAGTAACTCCTCCGAGGCTTCAGCGAAGAATTCACGAACGAGATCTGGTTTGACGTCTTGGGCAGCCGATGATACAATTTGGTCCGAATTCTGACCAAACCATGGAGGGCGAACATCATGAAGACCCTGCCTCTCTCCGAAGTGAAGACACGGCTCAGCCAACTGATTGATCAAATTGCCTCAAGGGACGAGGTGATCACGATCACCCGGAATGGAAGACCAGCGGCGGTTCTGGTGAGTCCTGACGAGTTTGAAAGCTGGAAGGAAACGGTCGCAATACGCTCCGACACAGAGCTGATGAAGGAAATTCGCCGAGGGTTGCGTGGTCTCAAGCGCACACGGAAGCTGTATACGCTCGAGGAATTATTCAGCGACCGATCCTCCTGACTGCGTCCGTCAATGCCATTCCCCTGCCGGTTGAAGCTTTCCGAAGAGATTCGCTCCCTCATCCAGGGCCTGCACCCAGAGTTGAAGCGAAAGGTGCGGGCTGCGATAGAACAAATTCTACAGGACCCCCATAGCGGAAAGGCCTTAAGGGATGATCTTGCAGGCCTTCGAAGTGTTCGAGTTGGTGGTTTCCGGATCGTCTACCGGGCGTCCTCCAGGACCATCGAAATTGTAGCTGTAGGGCCTCGAAGGAATATCTATGAAGACACCCTTCGCATCATCAGGCGAGAGCGACGCGAATAGCCCAGGGGGGGTCGCCTCGCCAGCCGCTTCCGCGACCAACGGGCCGGGAGGACCTGCGGGAGCTGAGGAGAAAAAACGTTTTCATTCGCCGTGGGATCGGCTAGAATACCGTCCTCCGCATCCCGAGGGAGGGGGCGACATCATGGATTCGCGATGGCAGCTCTCGCATAAGTCCGTCAAACGGGCCTACGCCGCCGTTTCCCCTTTCTATGACCTCATCTTCGATCGCGTTTTCTATCCCGGGCGGGTCGAGGCCATCAAGCTTCTGGGCGTCGGCCCATACGACCAGGTCCTCGAGGTCGGGATCGGCACCGGCCTGAACCTGCCCCTCTACCCGCGCCACCGCCGACTGGTAGGCATCGATCTCTCGGGGCAGATGCTGCGAAGGGCGAAAGAACGCGTCCGCGAGGTGGGCGCCCAACATATCCGTCTCGTTGTGATGGATGCCACGCGGATGGGTTTCCAGGACAACAGCTTTGACCACGTCCTCGCGACGTACGTCATCAGCGCGGTGCCGGATCCCATCCAGGTCCTGCGCGAGATCAGGCGGGTGTGCCGGCCAAAGGGGCATATCATCATCCTGAATCACTTCAAGAGTGACCATCCCGTCGTGGGCCGGCTCGAGAGGATGATGGCCCCCCTCATTACGCGAACGGGCCTCTTCAAGCCGGATCTCCAACTGACCCCCCTCTTGGAGAAGGTGGGCCTCATCCCGGACGAGATCCACCGGGTCAATATCTTGAGCGGCTGGCGCCTGGTCCGGTGTATCAATTTCAAGGAGACCGTGCCACAGGCCTGGCCAAACGAAGGAGGCAAACATGGCTGGTAGCGCTCCCTCCCGGCGGTGGGTGCTTCTGTTCTTTCTCCTGTTCTGTGGCATCACATCCGGCCTCGCCCACGCCCAGGAGACAGGAAAGCTCCAGGAGATGGAGGTCCTCGGCGTTGTCGTCGATCCGGGCGGACAGGCGCGTGTCCTGCTCCGCAGCAAGAAAGACAAGCGATCCCTCTCCATGGCCATCGGGCAGTTCGAGGCGGTGGGGATCGCCCTTCCCCTCGAAGGCGTGACCCCGCCACGGCCGTACACCCATGATCTGCTCCTGGACGTGCTCCGCCGTTTCAAGGCCAGCGTGACCAGAGTGGTGATCACCGAGCTCCGGGAGAACACCTATTACTCCACCATCGTCCTCCA
>JAKEGQ010000031.1 GCA_022615475.1 Candidatus Methylomirabilota bacterium
ACCCTCGCGGAGTACACCTTGGATTATGAACCCCGCACCTGACCGCCGCACCGGACAACTCGACTTGGAGAAAGCGGACGTTTTGAACTTGGAGCAACACCAGGGGCCGACTTGACAAGGGAGAGAGGCTGTGGTACCAAGGATGAAGGCCTGAAGCCCCCTCAGAGGGCCGTGTATGGAGCCCCATAAAGTTCTGATCCTCAACCGGTCTTTTGAACCGCTTCAAGTTTGCGACGTGCGCCGGGCCATTATCCTGCTCTTTACCGGTCGGGCAGAGCGCGTCGAGGACACGGCAGACCTCATCCGTTCCCCTTCGTTCGCCATGCTGATTCCCTCGGTCATCCGCCTCCAGCGCTATATTAGGAGAGCTGGGAGCCACGCCCTCTCCTTCAACAAGAAGAATATCCTCAAGCGAGACTGGTTTACGTGTCAGTACTGTGGGCGCAATGGCGGCGAGCGGATGACCATCGATCATATCGTTCCTCGCTCGCTTGGGGGGAAAACGATCTGGGAGAATGTGGTCAGCGCATGCCGGGCCTGTAACACCCGAAAGGGCAGCCGGACCCCCCAGCAGGCCGGGATGTTCCTGATCCGCAAACCATCCAGGCCGATCTCGGCCCTGTATCTCACGATCCTTGCTCAATCGGCCCGCCATTTGCATGCCTGGGAGAAGTACCTGCCCGCGGAGGCGGTCGGGTCCCTGACAGGCAACGGAGACAGCAAGGAGGTCTATCCATGCAATGGCGATGGCCGATCACCCTCACCGCTTTTCTGATCCTCGTCGTCGTCACCCCTCTAAACGCTCAGGCACCGGCGGGCATCCCGTCCGAGGCGGCGACCCCGATCGAGGCCCTGCACCAGGTTCAGTCGAACGATAACCTGCACCTCCTGGCGGCCTATTACTACGGGGACGCCCGCCAGTGGGTCCAAATCCTGAACACGAATCGCGATGGGATCCGGAACCCGAGCGTGATCCACCCGGGCCAGATCCTGCGCATCTCTCTCTCCCCCAACTGGAACCCCGGCGAACCGTACAAGGAGTGGAGGCGTCGGGTCCATGATCTGACCCCCGCCGGCAAGCTCACTCTCCAGGTACCAGCAGAGCGCCCCGCGGCCCCCAAGGAAACCTCCCCCGGTGAGGGTGCCCCTTCCGCCGCACCAGAGGAGCCTGCCGCTCCCCCGAAAGAAGAGGGATAGCGGGAGCATCGCGCCCCGAGGCACAGCCAGGGTGCCAGGCCTTTAGCGCTGTCGAGGCCACGAATCGTTCGTGGTGGCCGAGACACGCCTTCTTGTGTCACCCCCCCCTTTCAGCGATAATTCCTGTAGGGAGACGCACAACCGCTGGCCAGGAGGGGATATGTCTCTCTTTAGGCTCCACTGCGACTTCGAACCGAAAGGGGATCAACCCCGGGGGATCCAGCAACTCACGGAGGGGATCGCCGAGGGGCGGCGGCACCAGGTCCTCCTGGGGGTGACCGGGTCGGGCAAGACCTTTACCATGGCCAACGTCATCGCGGCGAGCGAACGGCCGACCCTGATCATCGCCCATAACAAGACCCTCGCCGCCCAGCTCTACAACGAGTTCAAGACCTTTTTCCCCGATAATGCCGTCGAATACTTCGTCAGCTACTACGACTACTACCAGCCGGAGGCCTACATCCCCCAGACCGACACCTATATCGAGAAAGATGCCCTGATCAACGAGCACATCGACAAGCTGCGCCACTCCGCCACGCGCTCCCTGCTCGAGCGCCGGGACGTGATCATCGTCGCGTCGGTGTCTTGTATCTATGGGTTGGGCTCCCCCGAGGCCTACTACGGCATGATGGTCTTCGTCGAACAGGGGGGGTGGTGTCACCGCGAGGAGATGCTCCGGAAGCTGGTCGAGATCCAGTACCAGCGGAACGACTACGATTTTCACCGTGGAACGTTCCGCGTCCGCGGCGACGTGGTCGAGATCTTCCCCGCCTACGCAGATACCGCCGTCCGGGTGGAACTCTGGGGGGATGAGGTCGCGGGCCTGTGGGAGATCGACCCGCTCACCGGGGCAAAGCTACAGAAACTCCACCGGGCCCCCATCTACCCCGCCAACCACTATGTCACGCCGGAAGAGCGGCGACGGCTTGCCCTCGAAGCCATCGAGGAGGAACTCGAGGACCGGGCCACCGGGCTCGAGAAAGCGGGCAAGCTCCTGGAGGTCCAACGCCTGCGACAGCGGACCCTCTTTGATCTCGAGATGATGCGCGAGATCGGCACCTGCAAAGGCATCGAAAACTACTCCCGCCATCTCACGGGGCGGGCGGCCGGAGAGCCTCCCCCGACCCTCATGGACTACCTCCCGAAGGATGCCCTGGTCATTATCGACGAGTCGCACCAGACGATCCCCCAGCTGCACGGCATGTATCGGGGAGATCGCTCCCGGAAGCAGACGTTAGTCGAGTACGGGTTCCGCCTCCCCTCCGCCCTCGATAACCGCCCGCTCACGTTCGCCGAGTTCGAGCGGATCGTGCATCAGGCCATCTACGTCTCGGCCACGCCCGGCCCCTATGAAATCCAGAAAACCCGCGGCCTGGTCGTAGAGCAGATTATCCGGCCGACGGGGCTCGTCGACCCCGAGATCGCGGTCCGACCCACTCGGGGCCAGATCGATGACCTTATGCACGAGATTCGGATGCGCGCCACAAACAACCAGCGGGTCCTCGTCACCACGCTCACGAAGCGGATGGCCGAGGAGCTCACCGACTATCTCGCCGAGCACGGTATCCGGGTCCGCTACCTCCACTCGGATATCGACACCCTCGAACGTAATGAGATTATCCGCAACCTCCGCCTGGGCAAGTTCGATACTCTCGTCGGGATCAACCTCCTCCGGGAGGGGCTCGACATCCCCGAAGTCTCCCTCGTCGCCATCCTCGATGCCGACAAGGAAGGGTTCCTGCGGTCTTCGGGATCCCTCATCCAGACCATGGGTCGGGCCGCGCGCAATGTGGAAGGCAAGGCGATTCTCTACGCCGATGTCACCACCGGCTCCATGAAGGCGGCGTTAGAGGAGACAAGCCGGCGGCGAGCCCTGCAGATGGCGTACAACACGAAACATGGCATCACCCCGGAGACCATCAAGAAGCAGATCACCGATGTCCTGGCCTCGATCTACGAGCGCGACTACTACACCGTGCCCGCCCTGCCCGAGGACGAGCGGATGAAGTACGTCCCTCGGGAAGAGATCCCCGCCCTCGTCGCGACGTTGGATAAGCAGATGAGGCAGGCGGCCAAGCGCCTGGAGTTTGAGCGGGCCGCCGAGCTTCGCGACCAGATCCGCGATCTCGAACGCCGCATGCTCGGCATCATCGATCAATAAAGCAGTGCAGGATAGTGCAGTGCAGAAGGTGCAGGAGTGCAGGAAGTTCAGGGGGTGCGACACACCTCAGTGGGTTGGCTTCTGACAGTTGGATCGCTCCTGCGCCCGGCAGAGGTTGTAGGCGGAGCGGGCGACCCAGTACTGCATGATGTTCTCGACGTCGCCCCAGGTCTTCATGGACTTGGCGTTCAGCGTCCGCGTTCCGATGCGCTTGTCGACGCCCTCGGCGAGGATCTGGCCGGTCATGGCGTCGGTGAGACGCGCTTCCACCGCCGCCTCCCCCTCGAAGGTCGGCCCTCCCGCCGCCACCTGATAGAGCGAGGTGGCCGCGCGGATGTGAGGTTCGACGGTGGAGATCACGTCGAGGACGACGTCGGCTTTGCCGAGCTGGGTCAGGGCGACGGCGACCCGCAGGGTGTTGGGCTCGGGAGTTCGCACCATCTTGAACTGCTGGGAGAACTCGGAGCGGATCAGGCCGTAGAAGTAGTCGGCCAAGGCCTGGGCGTCCTGCTGGGAGATGCCCTTGTTAGAAGCCTCCACGCTGCGCCACACGGTGACCGGGTCAAGCAGGATCTTGTCGTAGCTCTTCCACGGCACACCGGGTCGGACGTAGACAAGCTCGGCTTGGTACTCGTCCCCTTTGTGCAGCCGCGAGTAGTCAGCGAGGAAGCCCGATTGTGGGACCTGCTTCGCAGGTTGGGAGACGGCACAGCCGACCGCGGTCAGGAGGAGCGCCACCAGCAAGGCCAGGCCCGGGCCGCAACGTCTCGCGCGCGTCATCTCCAATCTCCTGACCGCTCCAAAGGATACGAACTCCCTTTGGGGTGGCAGCAGGCTAACGAGGCAGGTGCTTGGTGTCAAGGGAAAAGATATCGCAAGATTCGGCGGTTAGACACCTTTTTCTCTCCCTGCCCTCGTCGCGACGCTGGATAAGCAGATGAGGCAGGCGGCCAAGCGGCTGGAGTTTGAGCGGGCGGCCGAGCTTCGCGACCAGATCCGCGATCTCGAACGCCGCATGCTCGGCATCATCGAAACCTAAATCAAAATCCTAACCCGCCTTCACCAAGTGTGTTCGAATGAACTTCTGTATCGCATCAACGACCTGGTCCTTGAGCCCTGATGGGCTCTGCGCTACCCACACGGTGAAATTGTAGAGTCCTTGGGTGTCAGCTCGGATCCACTTGCCGTTGAGGAGGAGAAATACGAGCAGCGTGGTTATGGCGATTCTCTTGTTCCCGTTCTGAAAAGGATGATTCTTGATCATGAGATAAAAGAGCACACTGGCCTTGGCAGCAAGGGATGGGTAGAGGTCTTTGCCCGAAAACGTCTGAAACGGGGTGAGCAGGCAGCTTTCAAGTACATGATGAAACCGGGTGGAGAAATCGGGAATTGGCTCATCGAAAGGGAGGTGCTGCTTTGCGAGTCGGAAGGCAAGGTACTCGACGTCCGCTACTGTAATGATCCTCACTATTCCTTGCCCAACAACTTCAGTACCTCTCCGTATTCGCGTACTGTCCTGGAGACTGCGGCGTCGATCCGTTTCTTCCGT
The DNA here is from genome assembly GCA_022615475.1 of Candidatus Methylomirabilota bacterium. GTDB lineage: Bacteria > Methylomirabilota > Methylomirabilia > Methylomirabilales > CSP1-5 > CSP1-5. The sequence continues at coordinate 4,908 of JAKEGQ010000031.1, forward strand.
TCGGCAGTTACCTTTTTGCCGAGGATCTCTGCTACGGTCTTGTCTGTAATCACATAGGTTCGACCGATCTTTGTGGCGGGAATATCCCCCTTCTTGACGCGGTTGTAGATCGCAATGCGGCTGACCCCGAGGAGCTTGGCCAGTTCAGGAATAGTGATGTATTTCTCCATGGTCATGGGCCTCAGATTCCTATCACAGTGTTAATCTCACGCAGTGATATTAACACATGTTAAGCTGTATCGCAAGACTTAACATATGTTAACTTGATCTAACCGTGTTAACAGAAAAAATACCCAGCAACTACTTGAAATTATTGATTTTTTGTATGGTGTTCGACACTAGCATCGCAGTCGCCATCTTCGGCGGGCGGCGGGTAGATAATCCGCGTTCCCTGCACGCGGGCCCAGGGCCGTAGCGCGTGCGGCTCGATCCGAGAAGCGCCGAGGATGTGTTCTACGGCGACACCGTGCACCACCAAGGCGTCCGCGATCAGAGAGCGGTGGCAACGCCAGGGCAGCGCCTCGGCGCACACCAGGGCCGCACGCTTTCCGCCCACATGCTCCAGGAGCTCCTGAAGGCCCTTTTCGAACTCGGGCGTCAGCATGTAGTCGGCATACCCCTGGAAGGAGGCATTCTCCCAGCCGCTGTTCAGGGACCCCGACCGAGGACGCCGCAGGCCCCCAAGCCCTGGCATATGCACGTAGCCAATGCCGGCCTGTCGCAGAGTCTGCGAGAAGGTGTCGCGGCTGAACTGCGGGTTGCGCCGCGAGCCGGGCAGTTTCCGCACATCCACGACGAGGGTCACCCCGTGATCTTGTAGGAGCCGCAAGAACTCCTCCCACGGTCGGTTGGAGTGGCCGATCGTCAACACGACGTGCGACGGAGAATTGATTCGCTCCTGGATGCTCAACGAGCTTTCCCCGACCGGGCCTGGCGCTGCCGCATCTTGGCCAGGGTGACTTTGAGATAGCGCGCGTATCCTGCCGGGCTCATCCAGACCTTGGGGCAGTCCACGCGCTTCAGATTCCCGGCCGCGAACGTCCGGAACTGGTGCGTGGTGCTGGTCGCCCGCCTCATACGGACGCGATACTTCCCCCTTGAAACTTCCCGGACGCGGCCTATCCGGCCGTCGGGGATGCGGACGCAATCGCCCACGCGAAATGTTCGAGCCACAATCGGGCCTCCCAGTGACCGTCTCCCGCCCTTCACCTCGATCTGCTCCGCCCAGACCTCGAATCTAACTTCCTGCCCCACCCATTGGAACGTGATCATTCGCGAGACCGACTACAAGAAATCAGTATTATGTCCCCCGAGTCCCCCCAGAGATCTTCTACAACCGCCAGCGTCGGCATCAGACACTGGGTTATGTGAGTCCGATGCAGTTCGAGCAGATGATGAAGGTGTCTCCTGATTAAACCGTCCGTAGAACCCGGGGTCAGCTCACTCTGACCCCAATTTCACTTATATTGGGGGAGGTACTGGGTCGGCTCCAGCGAGTTGTTCGGCCGCTAACCTAGGCTAGCTTCTCCTCGATCCACGAGGTGAGTCCCGCGTCGATCGCTCTCGAAGCGAGGTCCTTTGGGGGGAGTAGTTCCACATGGTCGGGGATGTCTTCTGCCTGGGCTAGGGCGGCATCTGGGGTGTGAACCACTAGAAACACGCGGCGGTAGTCATCTGGAGAGAACTGGGCTGCTGCCTCCGCCAATTCTTGTAGGCCGGCACGGGACTTCACCTGGACGACGTAGCGGTCGTCGGTGATGGGTTCCCGCAGTTCAAGGTCGTAGGCCTTGGCTTGCTCGCCGAGGACTCCTACTCGGATCCAGCCACTGGCTCGAAACACCAGATCTACGAGGATCTCGAAGTCCTTCCAGTGGAGTTCCTTGATGGCCTCCGCGAGTTGGGCGGCGAGCAGCGTTCTCTGGTGGGCGATGGCCTGCGCCTTGGGGCTCGAGACCCCTTCGATGACGCGCTGGAGGATGTCCTTGTGTTGCACCGTACAGACAGTCCAGCGATAGGCCTGCAGTTGGGCGAGCTTGCCGGGCAACTCACTGGCGACAAGAAGCTTGCCTTGAAGGTTCTTGTCGCTCCACGGATCGAGGGTAGTGCGGAACTTGGAAATGGGGTCCTCGGCTACGGGGTTGTCCGAGAGTCGTGCCCACCAGAGCTTCGCCTGGTGAAATGTGATCCAGATGTCGGAGGCGGTGGACAGGCATATGAGCTTGAGGCCATTGATGGCTCTAGTCTTCTGGCTGGCCGAAGGAAGCCAGGGTGCCTCCCGGAGCTGTTGTTCGATGACTTGCCAGTTGCCGCCGTTTATGTCTGAAATGCTCTGCTCTCGCCAGCCGAAACGAAGCTTCCCTGAGGCTATGGATTCCGCCTCCCATTCGCCGCCGCGACCGAGCTTGATGTAAGAGGCGTTGCTCAACTCCATGGGACCTCCGGTTAGCGGCCGAACGCTAAAGTTCACCTGCTGCGGCGGCTGGTGAGACTTGGAACCCTGATTTTGCGTGGTGCCGCCGCAGTCAGGTGCAACGCATTGTTCGGCCTCGGTAGCACTACGGCCATTTCCTTCCCATTAGTACTCAAGATTTGCAGGTGTTGTGACGTTAGCTTTCACGGTGACATGAACGTGCAGTTCGACGTCGCTCGCCTGACTTGGAGCGCCGTGATCGTGTAGAGGACCGAGTAGGCGGCCGGTAAGCACAGCTATCCGCGTGATAAGTACATCATCCTCAAGCAGACAGAAAACCTCGGTGGGATTGGGGGATGGGGGTAGACCAAGCTCCTGCTTATTGTATGGAATGCGAAGCGCATCGAGAAGTGTCTTTAGGCGGTTGTCTATGTCGCCGCCGATGTTGACGATCGCGCCTGCATCCTGGCGCCGGAGAAATGTAATGTCGACTTCGCAAATCAGGCCGTTCTGTCGTGTGACAAGCGGAATAAACGAGTAGTTCTCAAGCGGAAAGCGGTAATAGTAGTTCTCCTTTTGAGGCTTCTGAGAAGCAGCGATTGATGGCGAGAACGACGATCCGGCCGGCGCATCTTGGAGAATCGGGTTTCCGCTTTTGACTCCAGAAGCTATTCGGAGCGACGGCAGGCTGATCTCTCTTAGTTGTGGGGCCGTTCGCCAAAGTTCTTCAAGCTGCGGATGAAGGTACATGCGGATGTGAGATTTTTCCGCGGGGCCGCCGTTCGCCTTCAGTGGCCCTCGGTAACGCAGATGAAAGTCCATGAGCGATCCTATTACGAGCGAGTCACGAAGTAAAAGTGCCCCTTCACAAGACACCCTGCCAGGCCTTCTGGTTCGCCGAACTACTATGTATGTGGACAGCTACATAGCACGTCCAAGCCGGTCTACGCAAAACCGCAAAATATGGCCGATTATCCATCGCTCACTCAATCTTTGTCAACCCGCCATGCCATCGTATCCCGCCGGCGGTATAGCCCGATATTGGCCCGCGCGGGTTATCCAGATACCAGCCCGCGAAAGAGCGAGGTATAGGCCCACAGGCCGCCCCCGCGTATTCCCTTAGCAAACACTTCGGCAGTATTAGACCCGTGGCAAGCTTGCTCCCTGTATCACAGCCGATCCGCAGGGCTGGAATCACCTCGGCCACCTCTACTCAAAACGTGGGTATAGATCATCGTCGTGCTCACATCATTGTGTCCCAAAAGCTCCTGCACCGTCCGAATGTCATACCCATCTTCGAGCAGGTGGGTAGCAAACGAATGCCATAGGGTGTGGCAACGGGCGGGCTTAGACATCCCAGCTTTGTGGTGTGGTGGGGTCGCCCGGTGGGAGAGTTGAGCTGACTCAGTAACTACGACCAAATGCCGGGAATTGGCGTGTGGCAGGAGGGGCAGGTGCCGTCGGAGGTGAGCCGGTTGGCGGTGACGATAAACCCAACGCGGGCAATGAGCGGGTCCTTGCAGGTCGGGCAGTAGGTGTTCTCGTGCTTCCCCACCCGACCGGGGAGGTTGCCGGCGTAGACGTACCGGAGCCCGGCTGATTGGCCGATCCGAGCGGCCCGGAGCAACGTATCCGCCTTGGTGTTGGCCGGGTCGGTCATCTTGTAGTCCTTATGGAACGCGGTGACGTGCCAGGGGATGTCGGGAGAGATCGAGACCAAAAATTCCGCCGCCTTGGTGAGCTCCTCATCCGAATCGTTCCACCCCGGAACGATGAGGGTGACCACCTCCATCCAGAACCCCATTGCGTGGACCATTTGGACAGTCTCAAGGACGTGCTCCAGTACCCCACCGAGGTACCGATAGTTCTTCTGCGACATCGACTTTAAATCGATCTTATAGCCGTCGCACCAGGGCCTGAGATAGCTCAAGACCTGCTCGGTCCCGTTACCATTGCTGATGAAGCAGGTCTTGAGCCCGGCGGCCTTGGCCTCCTGGAAGATCGCGACCGCCCATTCGGCGGTGATGAGGGGCTCGTTATACGAGCTCCCCACAAGCCGCGCTCCAGATTCGAGCGCGAGGTCGACGAGCCCCTTCGGGCTCACCGATTCGGGCCTCGCTCCCGCCGCCGGATCCCTGAGGGCCTGGGAGGTCAGCCAGTTCTGGCAATACGGGCAGTGATAGTCGCAGCCGAGCATCCCAAAGGTGAGGGTATTCGACCCGGGGAGCATATGGTAGAAGGGCTTCTTCTCGGTCGGGTCGCACTGGAGCGCCGCGACATAGCCCCAAGGGACGTACAGCGTCCCGTCCCTATTGAACCGGACCTTGCAAATGCCCCGATGACCATCCCGGATGAGGCAGCGGTGACCGCACGCGTAACATCGTAACGCCTTCTCCGGGAGCCGCTCGTACAGCTCCCCCTCCCGGGTCTGTTGGTCCAGCATCTGGGCCAGCGGGAGGACCTTGAGATCCTCAGCCTTGAGAACCATCGTGTTCCCCTTCAGGGGTGGCAGGGATAAATCTACCTCCGGACGGACGAGATTTCAAGACCCGCTTCCTCCAGGATCTTGCCAAAATCGGGCGGAAGAGGGGCGGTGCTTTCCACCCGCACGCCCGTGCGGGGATGCGTGAAGGCGAGCTTCCAGGCGTGGAGGAGGTGGCGCCCTGCCTCCCACCGCGATTTCCGCTCGCGCCGCCCGCCGTAGAGCGTATCCCCGACCACGGGATGGCCGATCGCCGCCAGGTGAACCCGGATCTGATGCGTGCGGCCTGTGGTCGGCATCACCTCAACCAGACTGCACTCCGGAGACGATCGAAGGACGCGAAAGATCGTCTCCGTCTCACGCCCCTTGCGGGTACGCACCCCCATCCGCTTCCGCTCGCGCTGATCCCGTCCGACCGGCAGGGTGATTCTCCCCTCTGTCGCCTTGACCGAACCGTGGACCAGGGCCAGGTAGGTCTTCTTCGCCTGACGCGCTTCAAACTGCCGGCTGAGATGCTGATGGGCCAGGTCCGTCTTGGCCACCACCAGACATCCGGAGGTTTCCCGGTCGAGCCGGTGCACGATCCCCGGTCGCTCGACTCCGCCGACAGCGCTGAGCCCGGCACAGTGGTAGAGCAGCGCATTGACGAGCGTCCCCCGCCGACGCCCGGCCCCAGGATGGACCACGAGCCCGGATGGCTTATTGACCACCAGGAGATCCCGGTCCTCGTACAGGAGATCGAGGGGGATCGGCTCTGGTTCGATCGCCGCCGGCTCAGGAGGCGGCAGGGTGACGATGACCCGGTCTCGCGCGTGGATCCGATAGCTGGCCTTCCGGGGTTCGCCGCCGATCCGCACCCGCTCCTGACGGATCAGGCGCTGAACCGCGGCCCGCGAGAGGCCGCTCGACTGCACCAGGAATTGGTCCAGACGACACCCGGCGTCTCGGGCGGAGACCTCATACATCCGGTCCTCCACCACAGGTCACCCTCTCTCCCGGTCCATGGCGATCTCGAGGATCATCAGGGCGACGCCGATCGTGATGGCGGAGTCTGCGACATTGAAGGCGGGCCAGTGATTCCCCGCGTAATGGAAATCCAAGAAGTCCACCACCATGCCGAGACGCAGGCGATCGATCAGATTACCCACGGCCCCCCCGAGGATGCAGGCGAGTGCGACCGAAGGGAGGAGGCGCATCTGGCGGTGCCGGGTCCGGTAGTAGATGATGAAGAGCACCGCGAAGATCGAGATGGTCGTGAACAGGGGATGACGAATGGCGGCGGGGGCGCCGGACAGAAAGCCGAAGGCGGCTCCGGGATTCAAGACATAGGTGAGGTTGAAAAAAGATGGGATGACAGGGACGACTTGTCCCAATCGAAGCGTCGCCTGAACATAGAACTTGGAGACCTGGTCGACAAGGGTAATGCTGAGGGCGATGA
>JAKEGQ010000218.1 GCA_022615475.1 Candidatus Methylomirabilota bacterium
ATTGGAGAGGTAGTAGCTGAACTCGCTCATCCCCAGTCCGTCATGAACTTCTATTCCGAGCTTGTCTCTCCACGAGAGAAAGAGCCCCTCGCTGAGATGCTCGCCCGCGCTCAGCGCATGATTGAGGCTCGACAGGTCAAAACCAACCTCGTCTGCCACACGAAGCATCTGGCGATACACCGTCGGAACAGCCATAAAGATATTCACCCGGTACTTCCCGATAAGCTCAAAAAATTTCTTGGGGTCATGCTCTCCACCATAAATGACCGACGAGCAACCGCGACGCCACGGGTCAAGACACCCTGTCCCCAATGTGTACGTCCAGTTGAGTCTCCCCGCGTGCATAACCGTAGAGTCGGGCTTGAGGGCCTGCCAGTAAAGGGCAGCAGGGTCGTGCCCGATCAACGCCCGTTGCGCATGGACCACACCTTTTGGAAAAGCTGCCGTCCCGGAGGTATAACAGATATACGCCATATCATTTGCCTTGGTCTTCGGGACATCTAACTTGCCCGAACTTTTCTTGACGACTTGCCAGAAATCGATACATCCCGACGGTACAGGACTCCCAACGACGAGTACAGATTTCACTCCTCTATGATGACCGCGATTGACCTCTATGGCCTCGTAGAATTCGGTGGTGGTAACGACACCCTTCGGTCGGCTGTCATCCAGCAGGAAGGCAACCTCTTCTGCCGTCAGCATTGTGCTGCTTGGAATCGGGACGGCACCAATCTTGATCGCTCCCAGGAAGATCAGGGGAAACTCCGGTAGGTTGGGAAGGCGGATCAGCAGACGGTCGCCCTTTCGGAATCCAAGGCCGAGCAGGGCGTTGCCCACCTGGTTGGTAAGCCTTGCGAGGTCGGCGAAGGTGAATCTTTGGGTCTCACCACCTTCGTTCTCCCAGTACAAGGCGACTCTATTCCTGTGGGATCGTCTTTTGGCGTGCTTGTCGGTGCAGTCGCGGCCGATGTTGTAGTAGGTGGGGATTTCCCACTTCCACGAGCGGCAAAGCTTTTCGTAGTTAAATCTCATCGTGCTCGCTTTCCGATACGCGGCCACCACAGCACAGTGCACCCGAGGACATTGCAGAGAGAGGTCTCATTGAAGACGACCAGTTGTTCCCTATGCAAATTCCTTGCCTCCCGGCCCGACCGCTTCGGCGGCTCAGAACGAAACCCGCAGGACCCCCCGAACCCCGGCACCCACACCTCCCCGGAAGATACTCTGAACCAAGGGGAGGGTCAATGCTGGGGAGCTGGGTGTCGGGTGTTAGGTGTTAGGTGGAGCCGGCGAGGGAAGCAAATCCTAAGGGGGGCGGAAACTGGTTTGCATACCGCGGGGGTCCCGCCACGGCAACAGCCCCTCCAGGTCCCGAGCGACATTGCCGGGAGCGGCGGGGACCCTCGGCAAGCGGTGGCCTGGGAAACCGAGGCGCGATCCGTGCCGGGCTTCTTTGCACGGAGCGTGAACACGGAGGGACCCAGGCCGCAAGCCGCCGAACAGGGTCGCCGCGGGAGGCCCGGAGCGAGGGGCCGAGGGTGCTGTTGCATCAGAATCAGGACCCTGTGGAATGCTCCGATGACGAAGGATGGTTTCCCGAGCAGGGGCCACAGGGGAAAGGCCTTGACAAGGGGGAAAGGGGACGATGAAGATCGAAACTGCACTCGACCAGAGGAGTTGAAAAACATAAAACGAGTGGTGGTGTCCTGAAAGATCGGTTAAAACTCTCGCAACAAGGGGGCATCCATGAGGCGCACGGCTTTCATGCTTGGCTTAAGCTTGGCAGTCGGAATCGCGGTCGGGACAATCGGGAACCAGCTTCTAAGCGCTCAGCACGAGCCAGTGAACCGCCAAGTCCTCCTCCAAACGGACCTGGCGGGCATAGACGGGAAGGAAGGAATCGTGGTCATCGCTGAGATCGCACCCGGGGCGACAACCGGGAAGCACAATCACCCGGCGCACGAGTTCGCTTATGTCCTTGAAGGCTCCCTGACTTTGGAGGTGCAAGGCAAACCACCCGTCACCCTCAAGCCGGGTGGCATTATTCATCAGCCGCCCAGGCAAGTCCACGAAGGGAAGAACACCAGCAAGACCGATCCGGTCAAGATCCTCGCGTTCTACCTGAGCGAGAAGGGTCAGCCCCTCACCAGCCCGGTGAAGTAGCGGGGCCGGACGTCCCCTTGAAGCCTAGGCCTGCCGGCGACGCCGGGCCATCCGGATGGCGAGACGAAGCGCCTCCACGAGACTCCGAGGACTCGCCGTCCCCTTGCCCGCGATGTCGAACGCGGTCCCATGATCCACCGACGTCCGAATAATCGGCAGGCCCACGGTCACATTGACCGCCCGATCGAAACTCCTGAGCTTGACCGGGATATGTCCCTGGTCGTGATACATCGCCACGACGAAATCGAATTCCCCTTTGAGCGCCCGGTAGAAGAGGGTGTCGGGAGGGACGGGCCCTACGGCATCGATCCCCTCGGCCCGGGCTGCCGCCACTGCCGGCGCGATCTCCTCCCGCTCTTCGTGGCCGAAGATCCCCTGCTCCCCTGCATGGGGATTCAGGCCAGCCACACCAATCCGCGGCCTGCGAAGACCCCAGGCTGCTGCCGCGTCGTGCGCCAGGTGGATGACCTGCAGCACGCGGTCCTTTCTGACCCGATCACACGCCTCCCGGAGGGAGACGTGGGTAGAGACGTGGAGCACACGGAGCCTCCCCGCCACCAGCATCAGTGCGTAGTTCCTGCTTCCCGTCCGTTCGGCGAAAATCTCGGTATGACCGGCGAACCGATACCCGGCGAGGTGGATCGCCTCCTTGTTGAGGGGGGCCGTCACCACCGCGTCCAGTTCGTTAGCCCTGGCGAAATCGATCGCCCGGAAGATGCACTCCACCGCCGCCCGCCCGGCTTCAGCGGAGAGGACGCCCGGAGGACACTTCTCGAGGTCGACATTCTTGAGATCGAGAACCTCGACTTCTCCGAAGCGACCAGTGACCTCGCCTACCGGTCCGATCCGCCGGATCCGGACCGGGCTGCATACATAGCCCTTGGCGCGCTCCAGAACGGCGCCATCGCCGATGACGATCGGCATGGCCTGCCGATAGATCACCTCCTGAGCGAGGGCCTTCAGGATGATCTCTGGCCCGATCCCCGCCGGATCGCCCATCGTAATTCCGATGCGCACTTTCTTGTTCCGCGTCGTCACTCGAGTCTCCCTCTCGATGGATCATAACACACCCCATACGTCGCCCAAAAGGCGTTCGCGGTCACAGTTCATGGTTCATGGGCCGGCGAGGGGAGCAAGGCCTGAGGAAAGCAAAAACTGGTTTGCGGGCGACCGGGGTCCCGCCACGGCAACAGTGCCTGGAGGTCCCGAGCGACATTGCCGGGAGATGAGAGGGGCAGCACGTTTGGCCCCTCCCTCCTGGCCTCCCGCGGCGACCCTGTTCGACGGCTTGCGGCCCGGGTCCCTCCGTGTTCACGATCCGTGCAAGGAAGGTGGGGACGGCTCGGGGAAAGGCCTCCGCGTCGTTGGCGAAACAGCTTGAGCGTGTCGCGCGTCCGGGGGTCTCGCACATCGCGATGGACACCGGCGATGTTGTCGGACGGTGGTGCGGCGCAAGCTTTGGGTGTGGTTTAGCGGATGCGTCTC
>JAKEGQ010000032.1 GCA_022615475.1 Candidatus Methylomirabilota bacterium
GAGGGAATCGAGGTGTACACAGCCGTGGGGTTCGGTGTGACCAGGGACAGCCCAGATGTCACTGTGACGCTGGGCGTGAAGATCGCCCTGTTCTGAGCGACTGCGGCCGCTCCGGCATTTGACTGCTCGCGCCGCCTCTGCTACAAAGGAAGTTCATGAAGGCGATCCTGGCACTCTATCGTCCCCACCGCATCGTCCTCCTCCTGGGCCTCGTCGCCAGCCTCTTCTCAAGCGGCTTTGCCCTGACCATTCCCTGGATCCTCAAAGAAGCCATCGATCGGCTGCGGGAGCGACCGGCGGGCGCGACCTTGCTCCTCTTCGGCGGTGCCCTCGTTTTCTTCACGCTGCTTCAGGGCGCCTTCCGCTTCCTCGCCCGGAGAACGATCGTGGGGATCTCCCGCCAGATTGAGTACGACCTGCGCAACCGGCTCTACCGCCAGTGGCTCGACCTGGACGGTGGCTTCTACGATCGGGTCCCCTCCGGAGACCTTATGGCCCGGGCCACGCAGGACATGAGCGCGCTCAGGTCGCTCCTGGGTGCGGGACCGCTCCACCTCTCTTCCACCATCATCGTGGGAATTTCTGCCATGGCCCTCATGGCGCGCCTCGACCCGTGGCTTAGCCTCTACGCCCTGACCCCCTTTCCCCTCCTCCTCTGGGCCCTGAACATGCTCCGTCACCGGATGGAGACGGGACTACACCAAGTGCAGGCCCGCTATCAGGAGCTCTGCGGCCAGGTGCAAGAGGCAGTCGCCGGCATGCGCGTCATCAAGACCTACACGCTCGGGAAGGCCATGGTGGCCGCCTTCCGGGACAAGGGCGAACAGTACCTGGCCGAGGAGATGCGCGTGGCGCGGCTCGAGGGTATCTACTATCCCCTGACCGGCCTCGCCGGTGGCATCGGCGTGGTGCTGGTGCTCGCCATCGGCGGCCAGCAGGTCGCGTCTGGGCAGATGACACTCGGCGAGCTGGTGGCCTTCAACGGCTACCTCGCCATGCTGATGTGGCCTACGATCGCGGCCGCCTGGGTCCTGAGCTTGTGGCAGCGGGGAAAGGTGGCCTACGACCGGATCGCCCAGACGCTCGCGGAAGAGCCGGCGGTCCGGGATCACACCCAGCCGATCCATCCCCTCACCATCCGGGGAAGCATCGAGGCGAGGGGTCTCACCTTTCGCTACGGAAACGGGAGCGGCCCCCCGGCCCTCTCTCACTTCTCGGTGTCGATCCCTGCCGGCGTCCTCGTGGGATTCGTGGGGCCGAATGGCGGCGGCAAGAGCACCTTCCTCAGCCTGCTCCCCCGTCTCAGGGAGATCCCCGAGGGGCAGCTCTTCCTGGACGGGACCGACCTCACCCGGCTCCCCGTATCCGTCCTAAGACAGACCATCGGCTATGTCCCTCAAGAGGCCTTTCTCCTCTCGGACACCCTGTGGAACAACGTCGCCTTCGGCCTCGAAGACCCCGACGAAGCCTCGATTTACCACGCCCTGTTTCTTGCCTGTTTCGAAGAGGAGGTGAAGGTTCTCCCCAATGGCCTCGAGACCGTGGTGGGAGAGCGTGGGATCACACTGTCAGGGGGACAGCGGCAGCGGGTGACCATCGCGCGGGCCGTCGCTCGGGACCCCCGGATCCTGATCCTCGACGATGCGCTTTCTAGTGTGGACGCCGAGACCGAGAAGATCATCCTGGATAGGCTCCGCACCCATTTCATTGACCGGACGATCCTCGTCAGCACCCATCGGCTCACGAGCATCGAGCGAGCCGACCTCATTCTCGTCCTGGACCGCGGGCGTCTCGTCGAGCACGGCACACATAGCAAGCTACTGCATCGGGCAGGCCTCTACGCCCACCTGTGGGATCAATATCATCGGCGAGAGGCACTCGAACGGGTCGAGGGTTCATAGTTGAGGGTTCAGAGTGACGACGAAGGCCAAGTAAAAAGGGACGGAGCGTGACAACATGGTAGGATTGGCCCACCAGGAAGAAGAGACGATCGTCGGACGGGCCTACGACGCCCGACTGGTGAAGCGTCTCCTCACGTATCTCATCCCCTATCGCGCGGCTCTCGCCGGCTCGGGCACCCTGCTCATCCTCACCTCAGGGCTCGAAGTCATCCGCCCTTACCTCCTGAAGGTCGCCATAGATAGCTACATCGTCCCGGGTGCGCTGCAAGGACTGTGGGGCCTCGCCCTCCTGTACCTGGGTATCGTAGCCCTCGAGGGCGCCGTGCGGTACGGTCTGCTCTTCATCACCCAATGGACCGGGCAGCGGATCATGGTCGATCTCAGGCTCGAGATCTTTCGCCACCTGAACCGCCTCTCTCTCCGCTACTTCGACAGAAACCCGGCGGGCCGGATCTTCACCCGGGTGACCTCGGATGTGGAGAACGTGAAAGAGCTGTTCACCAGCGGTCTCGTCAGCGCGGGTGGCGACCTTCTGAGCGCGGGGGCGATCGTGGCGGCAATGCTCTATCTCGACCTGAAACTCTCCCTCATCACCTTTGCCGTCCTTCCTCTCCTGGTTGCCGTCGTCGTCGTCTTCCAGGAAAAGGCGCGGGGGACCTACCGCCTCATCCGGCAGAAGCTCAGCCGGCTGAACGCCTTTCTCCAGGAGAGTCTGAACGGGATGGGGGTCATCCAGGCCTTCGGTAGAGAAGCGGTCATGGCGACCCGCTTTGCCCGATTGAACGCCGAGCATCGCGAGGCCACGCTCAGATCCCTCCTCTACTACGCCCTCTTCTATCCGGCGGTCGAGGTGACCGCCGCCGTCGGGTTGGGACTCATCGTCTGGTATGGCGGGGGACAGGTGGTGCGCGAAAGCATCACGCTGGGTGTCCTCGTCGCCTTCCTCGAATATCTCCAGCGCTTCTTCACTCCCATCAAGGATCTCAGTGAAAAGTATTACATCATGCAGTCAGCGATGGCCTCGTCCGAGCGGATCTTCGAGCTTTTGGATGAGCCGCCCGAGCCGGACGGCAACGGGCACCGGGTGTGTGCGCTGCGGGGGGCGATCGAATTCAAGGACGTCTGGTTTGCCTATCGGCCCGGTGAGTACGTCCTCCAGGGACTCTCCTTCGCGATTCAGCCGGGCGAGCGGGTGGCCCTCGTCGGGGCCACCGGCGCGGGCAAGAGCACCGTGGTGCACCTGCTCACCCGCCTCTACGAGATCGAGCGTGGCGCCATCCTGGCCGACGGACAGGATATCCGGGAGCTCGACCTCACCGCGCTCCGGCGAAGGATCGGCCTCATCCCTCAGGATCCCTTCCTCTTCTCGGAGAGCCTCGGGGTGAATCTTCGGGTGGGCGACGGGGTGGACCACCAAGCGGTCACGCGAGCCCTCGAGCGTGCTGGGGCCTCGCCGGTGGTCGACCGGCTCCCGGCCGGGCTCGAGACGCGTCTCACCGAGCGCGGCGCTTCCCTTTCGATGGGAGAGCGGCAGCTGATCGGCCTGGCCCGCGCCCTCGCGTACGCCCCCGACGTCCTGATCCTCGACGAAGCCACCTCAAGTGTGGATCCGGCCACCGAGGCGGCTTTCGCGCGCCGGCTCCGCGATTTGGCCGTGGGCAAGACTATTCTCGTCATCGCCCATCGGCTGCAGAGCGCGGCAGAGGCGGACCGGATCCTCGTCCTCCACCATGGAGCGTTGTCCGAAGAGGGGACTCACCAGGAACTCTTGCGCCGGGGGGGCCTCTACGCCCGCCTCTGGCACCTGCAGCACGACGGCCACGATTTGTAGACGTCCACACCACACCCGACCGGGGCTAGCGCGCGGCCGCTGATGACAGCAACGCTGACGTTGGGTCCCCGTGACAGCCTTTGAAGCACGAGCTTCGTCCGAGGGCTGAGTCTGGCTTGTCGAGGTATCGCGGTAATGGGGGTGAGAGTGGCTACGACCCGACGATGGAGCTTATTTCGAGGCGTAGTTGGGCAAGTTCTGTTATCAAGTTCGCAGCCCAGCGATAGATATTGTGCGTTTTCAGGGTATCGCGCATTCTCTGCATGCGAGCCTTCTGCTCGTCGACGGGCATTTCTATCGCTGAGCGAATTGCCTCTGCCATCTGGTCAATGTTGTACGGATTGACAATGAGGGCATCCCTGAGCTCTCGCGAGGCTCCGGTGAAACGACTGAGGATCAGTACCCCCTGCTCATCTTCTCGCGCACCAACATACTCCTTCGCCACGAGGTTCATCCCGTCGTGCAAAGACGTCACGAGGCACACGTCGGCGGCTGCGTAGAA
>JAKEGQ010000219.1 GCA_022615475.1 Candidatus Methylomirabilota bacterium
AAAAGCTCTTCATGGACCGCGAGATCCAGCAGGGGGTGGGGTATCAGGGCAAGATCCTCTATGCCGAACATCACGAATCGCACGCTGCCAGCGCCTTCTATCCTTCCCCCTTCGACGAGGCCGCCATCCTGACGATCGATGGAGTCGGCGAGTGGGCCACAGCGTCTATCGGCATCGGCCGTGGCGAGGAGATCCAACTGCTGCGGGAGATCCACTTTCCTCACTCCCTCGGTCTCCTCTACTCGGCTTTCACCTACTACACCGGCTTCAAGGTGAACTCGGGCGAGTACAAGGTGATGGGGCTGGCGCCATACGGAGAGCCCCGGTACGTCGACTTGATCCTACGGGAGCTGATTGACCTCAAAGAGGACGGTTCCTTTAAGCTCAACATGAAGTACTTCAATTACCTAGATGGGCTCACGATGACCAATGGAACTTTCCACCGGCTGTTTGGCGGTCCCCCCCGCGAGCCCGAAACAAAGCTGACCCAGAAGGAGATGGATCTCGCTCGGTCTATTCAGGTGGTCTGCGAGGAAGTGATGCTCCGCATGGTCCGGACGGTTCACGCGCAGACCGGCGGGCAGAACCTGTGCTTGGCCGGCGGGGTCGCGCTAAACTGTGTTGCCAACGGCCGCATTCTCCGTGAGGGTCCCTGCGAGCGCATCTGGATTCAGCCGGCGGCCGGCGATGCAGGGGGTGCCCTGGGGGTAGCGCTGTTGGTGTATCACCGGTATTTCGGAGGCGCCCGGCCCAGTAACTCCGGGCGGGATCACATGCAGGGGGCCCTCTTGGGCCCCGCATTCAGCGACACCCAGATCGAGGCGTTCCTGAAGACCCGGGGGGCAGCCTATCATCGCCTCGACCAAGAGGCTCTTGTCACGGAAGTGGCCGACATGCTGGCGCACGAGAAGGTGGTTGGATGGTTCCAGGGCCGGATGGAGTTTGGGCCCCGGGCCCTAGGCAACCGGAGCATTCTTGGCGACCCGAGGTCCGCCAAGATGCAAGCGCTGATGAACATTAAAATAAAATTTCGAGAGGGGTTTCGGCCCTTTGCCCCGAGTGTCCTGCGGGAGCGGGTCGCCGACTTCTTCGAACTTTCCGAGGATTCGCCATACATGTTGTTGGTGGCGCCCGTGAAGCGGGAGCGGCAAATCCCGATGTCTGAGACCGACCAAGGCCTATGGGGGATCGACAAGCTCAACGTCCCCCGGTCCGATATCCCGGCGGTAACTCACATTGACTACTCGGCCCGGATCCAAACCGTCTCCCGCGAGGACAACGCACTCTACCACGACCTCCTGCGAGCCTTCGAGGCCAAGACCGGTTGTGCCGTCCTTGTCAATACCTCGTTTAACGTCCGCGGCGAGCCGATCGTATGCACCCCCGCGGATGCCTATCGCTGCTTTATGCGGACCCATATTGACTACCTCATCCTGGGGTCCTTCCTGCTAGACAAGAAGGACCAGCCTGAATGGAGGGAGGTCGGGGATTGGCGGCAGGAATTTCAGCTCGATTGAGTGCGAAGGAGCTGAGGCGCTTTGGGTTCACCGTGGCGATTCCACTAGCCCTGTTGGGTGGCGTGGGAATCTGGCGGGGACACGCGGTCCTTCCGCTCGTGCTGGGCGGGCTGGCCATCATCCTTACAGGTTTGGCCGTGGTCGCGCCCAACCTCCTGGGCCCGGTTCACCGGGTATGGATGCAGGTGGCGCATGCGCTCGGGTGGTTCAATACACGGGTGCTTCTCGGAATGGTCTACTTTCTCGTCATGACACCGATAGGGATCTTAATGCGCCTTATGGGACGAGATCCACTGGACCGACACTTGAAAGATCGGCCGTCTTACTGGGTCGAGCGACGGCGGCATGGTGACCCCAGGGGTTCGATGGAGCACCGGTTCTGACTCATCCCTATTCCGCAGGAGGAAACATGCTCGATCTGGCGAAAGAATTCTGGCTGTTTTTACGGGTGCGCAAGAAATGGTGTCTGGCCCCGATTGTGATCGTTCTTGGGCTCATGGGGCTCCTGATCATCTTTACCGAGGGCTCAGCCCTGGCGCCGTTCATCTATACACTCTTCTGAGCTCAATTTCGAATTTCGACATTCGAAATCGCAAATCCGAAATTGCCCTTAGCCCTCAACCCTCAACTTGTCCTGAGCCTCACCCTGAGTCTATCGAAGGGTTGTCGAAGGGCTCTCAACCCTCAACCCTCCACTCTCAACTCTCAACTAATAACAAGAGAGGTGATCCCCAGTGTCTAGTCTGAACCCCATGCAAGACGTGTGCGCCATCATTTTGGCCGCGGGTGACGGGTCCCGCATGCGGTCCCGACGGGCCAAGGTGCTCCATCCGGTCCTCGGCCGCCCAATGGTGCAGTATCCAGTTGACCTCTGCCTGCGCTTGGGAGTGAAAAGAGTACTGGTGGTCGTGGAGAGCCAGGCAGAGCAAGTAAAGGAGGTACTCGCAGGACGGCCGGTCGAGTTTGTCCAGCAGGGTGAGCCGAGGGGGACGGCTCATGCGGTGCTTCAGACCGAGCTCGTCCTGAGCGGGGTCGAAGGGACCGTGCTGGTTCTACCGGGCGACATACCTCTCTTGACGGATGAAACGGTGCGACGATTAGTC
>JAKEGQ010000220.1 GCA_022615475.1 Candidatus Methylomirabilota bacterium
TCGGGATCATTCAGATCACCAAAGTACGTCGCGTAGCCGACGCAGGTCGTGACACACGCCGGGAGCATCCCGGCCTCCAGCCGGTGGATGCAGAAGTGGCATTTCCGGGCGTTGCCGGCAGGCGAGGCTTTGCCGTCCCGCGTCCAGCTCTGCCCGTATTCGTGCGAGGGCTGGCTCTCGTAGGCCTCGCGTTTCGGCGTCCCGTCGGTGTAGAACTCGCCGAAGTCAGCGGTCCGGGCGCCGTAGGGACAGGCGGCGATGCAGTAGCGGCAGCCGATGCACGCCTTGTAGTCGATCTCAACGATACCGTCGGGCCTCTTGTAGGTCGCCTTCACGGGACAGACCGGAACGCAGGGTGGGTTGTCGCACTGCATGCAGGGGCGTGGAATAAAGCGACGGCTGACATTGGGGTACTCGCCGATCTCCTCCTCGATCACCGGACGATACACCACGCCGGGCGGCAGCTTGTTCTCGGCGACGCACGCGATGGTGCAGGCCGAACAGCCAATGCACTTGCGAAGGTCGATAGCCATCGCCCACCGCCGCTCTTCGATCGGCTTCTTCATCGCCCGTTGCAACTCCCGCTGCATGCGGAGGAGGACTGATTCGCCCTCCTGGACTGTCGGAAGCATCGGGAGGGGTGCCCGGGCAGCACTCGGGGTCTCCGGCGCCCCTTCCCCCCTTTCCGCCAGGCCGATCCCGACGAACGAGACGGTCGCAAGTCCCAGCCCCTTGAGGAACGATCGGCGTCCCTGATCCTTTTCAAGCCGCTCTTTGTCCATGGTTCTCCTCCTAGCGGACCTCGTAGGTAAAGACCGTCTGGACCGGAGTATTCCACACGTCCGCGAGGTGCTTGTACCGGGCGATGTCCGGCGGCTGGACATCGACTAGAATAGAATAGGTTCCCGGGTGCGGCAGGGTGATGTTGGCCCCATAGTGGAGCCACTCTCCGATCACCGGGGCGAGGCCTACGCTAAACTCCCGCTTTGTGGTCTGGTCAGAGATGGTCGCCTTGATGTTGAGATATGGGATATAGATCGCTCGACGCAGATCATAGACCCTCACGTCCAGGTGATGGGTTGCCGGCACCGCCTGCTCAGGGTGCCCGCCCCCCTTCGGGTGAACAATCTGCTGGGGCCCCCACATGTACAGGGTGATCTCCAAATTCCCTACGGTCTGCGCCCCCACCCGCGCCCGTTCGCTTTGCCCTGATGCGAGCCGGGGTAGGAGCAGGAGAACGAAAAGAGTTACACAGATCACCGATCGCTGCATAACGAGGCACCTCCACCGCCTCGGATATGGAGCAATGGGGGTGCCACGAGGAAAGAACTATCCCGACGAATCGCTAAGTCCTGGATTCTCCAGCGACAGAACATCAAGTAGGGGGCAAATGGAACCCCGGCGTCTGAGGCCCTACTGAGACTGAATTGTCCCAGACTGACGAAAGAGAGAGGTGATAGAGCTGAGAAGGCACAGGAAAATAGCGCGTTCGCTAGATGGGACAGCTCTGTCCCATGTCTTCAGGCTGTCCCAGCGTCTTCGCCCCAGAACGCTGCCCGAGGCCCAAAGGGGTGCCCACTAAGAGAGTGGGAGGAAAAGCAGGTCGAACGCTGCGGCGAGGACCAAGAGGAGGGGAAGGAAAAGGAGACCGGCACCGAGGGCCAGGAGGGGAAGAGTACGCATACCACCCTCGACGAGAAGAATCAGACCCGTGACCAGGATCACCAGCCCGGAGAGCCCCGAGGCGATGGCGGCGAGGAGAAACGGTCTCCCGCGGGTGGGACGGCCGAGGGCGAAGTGGCCCAGTCCCGGGATGAGATTGTACAGCAGCCCGGTCCCTTGCGGGGCAGGGGGGAGGCCCGCGAAGAGAGCCGACAACACCTCGGGCGAGGGCTGTCGTATGAGCACCCCCAGGCCACGAACCAAGCAGAGCATCACGCCGTAGGCGAGTCCCGTGGCGAGGGCGAAGAGGATGGCGATCCCGATCCAGAGCCCGAGTGGCACATGGAGCGGCTCACCGGTCACGAGGTGAAGCAGTCCCTTCACGACACCCCCCACCAGGCCGATGAGGACCCCGAGCGCTACGCCAAAGCCGAGGTATCGAAGGGTCTGATCAAACAGATTTCCCCGCCGGGATTCGAGTTGAACGGCCGCCCAGGCCGGTGGGAGGAAGAAGACGAGGAGAACGAGCACCGTACTCAACGCCGTCGGGCGAAGACGCTCAATGAAGAAATGTATGGGAAGAAGGAGCAGCACCACGACCAATCCCTCGATGATGATCCTTCGGTCCGAGCGCCTCATAACTCACCGGCGGAGTCTTCGGCTGGGGCCTGGGGCGGGCGGAACGCGGACGCACCGATGGCGCCCAGAACGGGGCTCTCTTTCGCGTGGCAGGCAACACACGCCTCCCTCGCCGGCTTCGCCTGATGGCCGTACAGCGTGCCGTGGACAAGCCCGGCGTGGCACGCCGTGCACTCGATCCCCAGAGCCAGATGGGCGCGGTGCCGAATCTGCTGCGCGCGCGTCGCCTCCGGGAGGGACTCGGCCGGATGACAGTGCGCGCAGGTCGCGCTCTCCACGGCCGCGCGCAGGATGGGTCCCGACTTCTCTCCCGTGAGCATCACATACAGGTAGCGGGTCCCGTTCAGGTGCGCCTTCAGCTCCCCCCAGATCCCCGGCTCCGAGTGGCACTGGATGCAGGTCGCCTTTCCCCAGTGCGGGGACCGCTGCCAGGAGACGTAGCGCGTCTGCATCAGGTGACAACTCGCGCAGAAGCTCGGGGAGGCGGTATAGCTCACGACCCCCCAGGCGGCGAACGCCCCGATTCCGATGACGACAAGGATGAGACTAAGCGTGAGCCAGAAAATTCGGTGGGCTACCACGGATGGAGTCACATCCGACGCCTACCGGCGGCCGAGGGCCGAGAA
>JAKEGQ010000221.1 GCA_022615475.1 Candidatus Methylomirabilota bacterium
CGTCCACCCGACGTCCTCACCCGTCCCCGTCCCTCCACGACATACAGGGTCTGCTCACCGTCGTGGGCGTGCCAGTGGGTCCGGGCCCCGGGCTCGAAGAATACCCGGTACACCCGCATGCCACCCGGGCCCTGGGCCTTGAGCAGCGCCTCCACCCAGGCCGTGCCGGTGAATCGCTCCCCCCGCCGAGCCTCGCCGTCCTGTGCGCGAATCACCTCCATGGCGCTCCCCTCTTCATTCACTCCTCCGACGATTCCTGCGCTTGGAGATACGCTACGTAGTCCCGCACACCCTCCTCGATCGGGCGGAAGGGCCGCGTGAAGCCGCTCTGCCGCAGCTTATCGATCCTCGCCTGCGTGAAGTACTGGTACCGATCCCTGAGATCCTCCGGCATCGGGACGTACTCGATCATCGGATCGCGCCCCAGCGCCGCGAAGACCGCCCGGGCCAGGTCCGCGAAGGTGCGGGCCTGCCCCGTCCCGACGTTATAGAGGCCGTTCGGTGCCTGCGAAGAAACCGGTGTATCCAACAGGTGCAGTGTCGCCTCCACGGCATCCCCCACGTAGACGAAATCGCGCCGCTGGCCGCCGTCCGCATACCCGTCCTTGTGAGACTTGAAGAGCCGGACCCTACCGGTCTGCCTGATCTGGTGGTAGGCGTGAAACGCCACGGAGGCCATCCGGCCCTTGTGCGCTTCGCGCGGCCCATACACGTTGAAATACTTCAGGCCGGCCCAGCGCGGCGGCGCGTGACCTTGTTCCAACGCCCACAGGTCGAACAGCTGCTTGGATTCGCCGTAGAGGTTCAGGGGCTTCAGCGTCCGCGGATCGGCCCGGTCGTCGTATCCCTGCAACCCATCACCGTAGGTCGCGGCGCTGGACGCATATACGAACGGCTTGCCCGCGCGGGTACACCATTGCCACAGCATGCGTGTGTAGTCAGTATTGAGCGCGATCACGTAGCCGCGGTCTCGCGCAGTGGTATCGCTGCAGGCGCCTTGGTGAATGACCGCCTCGACGGCCGCGCCCTCTTCGTCCAGCCACTGAGCCAGTTGGTCCTTATCCACAGTGCCGTGGATGCGTAGTTCATGGAGGTACCGGGTGTCCTTGGTCCTATGACGAAAGCTATCGACCGCAACGATGTCCGAGCGCCCGCGCGCATTGAGAGCGGCCACCACGTTTGATCCAATGAAGCCAGCGGCACCCGTGACGACGATCATCTTCGGAGCGTGCTCCACCATCACACTCCTCCGGGCCATGACCGCCCGTGATCCTGGCCGCGCCACCACAGGCTCATTCTCGCCTGCGCGCGCCCCTGGCATGATGGGTCAATGAAGGGGCAGACCAGAAGGCGGGATCTCAGGGTCGCGGGCGGTTCAGTATCCCCAACGGTGTGCAGGATGTCAAGCGTCGGGCGCTGGCTTGCGGAGGCGGGTCCCCCCTCGGGTCGTCCGGGCCGCCCTGTGGACCGAAACTGCGGGGTCGGCGAGGACGCGCGAAGAGAGGAACTCTCGAAGGTCGTGGTCATCCTGCGTGTGCAGCACCAGGCTGCGCCCGGACTTGCGGTGGATGATCAGGCCCCAGAAGAACCAGGGGTAGACGGGCATGGCCTTGAGCTGCAGAATGTGCTTCCAGGAGGCCCACCCGCTCACCGGTTCGACCCTCTCGATATCCGTGAGCGGGATGCGGATGAAGACGGGAGACCGCATCGTGACCACGAGAGAGCCATCGGTGGCCAGGGCCTCCCGCGGGATCAGGGTTCCCCCCATCACGATCCCGAATCCGATGAGGATCCCATCGAAGGCCCATCGGAGATAGGGACCCAGTAAGGCGAGGAGATCCACGCGGCTGAAGACCAGGCCGCCGTACGCGCTCATCCGGGACAGATGGAAATACACGCAGGCCACCACGGCATAGACCAGGCCCAGGTGAATCCAACCCGCGAGGCGATAGGGCACGCCCGTGATGAGGGCGATCGGCTCGCGGGGATAGGGACGCCGGAGGAGAGACTGGGCCCAGTGGGTCCCGATGGCCAGGAAAAGGACGAAGATGACGAGATGGGCATAGGGGAAGGGAACGCCGGGCATCGAGAGCTGCAACAGGGGCGCTGCATCTGTCCGCCAGGAGCGAGCCCATTCGAGAAAATGGTCATAGGAGAGGGATCGCCACGGCCCGGCGATATCGGTCTCTTCAGGGGAAGGCCGGTGCAAGGCGTGCTGGTAAATCGCTCCCCACACCCGGCCGTGGACATCCTCGAGCGCCCGGCTCGACGTGACACGTTCCAAAAGGGTCGTTCTGTATCGCTCGTAATCCGCCCGGCTCAAGTGGCTCCCCAGATCCCCCCAGACGAGCTCCTTAATCTCCTGCAGTTGCGCCCAAAAGGTCTCCCGGCTGGCCTCCAGCTCGAACTGGAGATACCCCGCACCCCGGTAATGATCGAAGTATCCCCACACGGCGTACGTCTTTCCCTCCCCGTATCGAAAACGCTGCTCCAAGAGCTCCTTCATGACGACATAGTACAGGCTCATCTCCGAGCGGGACGAAAAATGGAGTCCGGTCACGATTTGGCCGATGGAGATCCGGTAGTCCGGGTCAGAGAAGATCTGCGGGAGGTTATGGGAGAAGTAGGGAGGGGGGGGTTGATCTTGGACGAGGGATCGAAGGTTCGGCTTCCGACCAGTCGGGGCGACACTCCCAAAGGTTGCCTCAGTGACGGCAACCACCTCCCCGAGGTCGTGCGGTCCCACGTAGAGGAGGACCATATTCTCCGGATAGTAGTACGCCCGGTAATGCGCGTCGAGTTGCGAGGCCGTCAATCGCCTCGCCACCTCATAGGTTCCCCCCACGGGCTCGTCATACTCACGCAACCCGAACTGGCGTGCCCAGAACCCCGGGAGTGTAAGGTACTTGGGATCGATGAGATTTCCGAGCTGGTGCCACCACGTGGGAGGTGACCATCCATTTTCCCGGTTGACGATCTCCTTTTCGTCCTCGAGGCGGCTCGTGACGAGGCGATCGTGGAAGAGCACTTTCTGGAGCCACGCCTGCCCCAGCGTCAGGTGACGGCGGGGGAGGGTGACGTGATATCGCGTGAAGTCTCGGGAGGTTCTCCCATTATACGTACCGCCCCTCGACCTGACCTGGGCGTTGAACGCCTCCTCCGGCATATCCGGCTGGTGGAAGAGGATGTGTTCCAACAGATGGCTCACGCCTCCGTTCGTCCGTTGATCTTCATCCACGCTGCCGACCCACACGGTCATCGACAGCGTGAAGTTCGTCGCCTCTTTCACCTTGACGTGGTAGAGCCCGAGGCCGTTCCCGAAGGCGTGGAAGCGTGTCTCAACAGGGGATGGGGTCTCGGCCGCCCCCGGGCTCGCCAGGAGCAGGAGGATGAGAACGGCTACGAAGGATGCTGCGAGGTGCGTGCGAGCGTTTTTCCTCATCTGCGGCAAGGGCTTGCAATTTCAGGGCCAGGCAACGCTCACGGGTTTGCTCGGGAAGAGCCGGGCTGCCTTCCTGGACCGCGACGGAACACGGAAGCATCTTGGGAGGATGGGGCACGGAGGGAGGCAGGTCAGAATCCCGGGAGCTTTACACTTCCCGGGCCTGTGCCTTTCGGGTTGAGTGCGTACTTGACGACGGTAATACTGAGGACTTCGGGTCGATCGGATCCGGGCTCGTGGTGGTAGCGCACGTAGACACGCTGGCCGGCCCGGAGTGCATCCACAGTCGAGATGTCAGGACCTCTCACGGATGTGGACGGGACCAGAGAAAGCCACTGTGCCTCCGTGTCGGGTTCGGTCGCAACGGCGATCAATCCCTTCTCCCGCTCGATCCCGACTATCCGTCCGTGCAGCTCCCCCACCCGGCCGCTGACGGCCGGCATCGCGGATACACAGGCACTGCACACGAGACTCACAACGATTCCAAACACCATACCCCTGAAACTCATGGCGCCCCCGCTCTCCCCTCATTCCCTCGATTGTGGGGCTTGAGAGTTCCTGCTATCATCGGTTCATGCTAGCAGCCGAGAACCTTGCAGTCCAGTTTTTCGAGGCGGCCGCCCGTTTTCAAGACAGTGTCGCCTTTCAGATCAAGCGGGACGGGCGCTATGTCCGCTGGAGCTACGGCGAGGTCAGAGATCAGGCGCATCGCCTCGCGACCTTCCTCCGACAGATCCAGATCTCGCCTGGCGATCGTGTCGCGCTCCTCGCCGAGAACCGGCCGGAATGGTGTATCGCCTACCTGGGAATCGTGGCCGCGGGGGCCACCGCCGTCCCCCTTGACGTCCAACTCGGGCTCCAGGAGATTGAGAACCTCCTTCACCATTCCGAGAGCCGAGCCATCGTCGTCTCGGAGGCCGCCCTGGACAAGGCGCATGCCGTCGTCGCTCGGCTTTCGTCCCGCCCCCAGGTCATCCTGCTCGATGAGAAGGCCCCCGCAGGGGTGTACACCCTTGCCGAGATCCTCCAGACCTCCCCCAGAGGCACGCTCCCCTCGGTGCCATCAGAGTCCACCGCCTCCATCCTCTACACCTCGGGGACGACGGGAAGCCCGAAAGGGGTGATCCTTACTCACCGCAATCTCGGTTCGAACAGCTCGGCCGTGAGGGAGCTCGGGATCTGCGGCCCCAAGGACAACCTGCTGGCCCTGCTCCCACTTCATCACGTGTACGCCTTCATGATCACCTTTATCACGCCCCTCTTCTCTGGGGCTCGGGTCACGTTCCTGCAGAGCCTGAAACCTCCTGACCTACTCCAGTGTATGTCCGAGACCGGGGTGAGTATCCTCGTGGGAGTCCCGCAGCTCTTGACGCTGTTGCATCGTGGGATCTTTCAAGAGGTCCAGAAGAGACCCTGGCCGCTACGGCTCCTCTTTGACCTCCTCCTGGGTCTCGCCGGCGCCGCACGGACGGTCCTCCAGAAGAACCCCGGTCCGGCACTGTTCCCCCAGATCCATCGCCGCTTCGGCGGAAGGCTGCGCGTGATCACCAGCGGGGGAGCGAAGCTTGACCCCGCGGTGGGCCGGGATCTGTACCGCCTCGGCTTTTTGCCCCTCGAGGGCTATGGTCTCACCGAAACCTCACCGGTCGTCACCTTCACTCCGCCGCAGAAGCCCCGGTTTCGGTCGGTCGGGGTGCCGCTCTCCGGTGTGCAGGTGCGGATCATGGACCCCGGTCCGGACGGAGTCGGTGAGATCGCCATCCAGGGCCCCAATGTGATGCAAGGTTATTTCAAGGATCCCCAGGAAACCGCCAAGAGCTTCCGGGACGGCTGGTTCCTCTCGGGGGACCTGGGGTATCTCGACGCCGAGGGGTATCTCTATATTACGGGACGCCGGAAGGAAGTCATCGTCCTCTCGACGGGGAAGAATATCTACCCCGAGGAGGTGGAGGCGCACTTCCTCAAGAGCCCCTATATCAAGGAGGTCTGCCTGATCGGGAGCAAAGAGTTGGGAGACTCACGAACCGACGGGCTCGCCGTCGTCGTCGTCCCACACTTCGATTACCTGCGGGCCCAACGGATCTCCAACGCCGAAGACATGATCCGATGGGAGTTGGAAAACCTGTCGCGCGAGCTCCCCTCGTACAAGCGCCCGACGCGTCTCGAGATCCTGAAGGACCCGCTTCCCAGGACCCGTATCGGGAAGATCCAGCGTCACTTGGTGCGTGAGATGTTCCTCAAGGAAGCCGGCGCGCCCGCCGCGGTGGAGGAGGGGTTGCCGCCGTCTCATGCCGACCAGCTCCTGTGGGAGAGCCCGGTCACCCGCAAGATCCTCGCCGTTCTTCCTGTCGTCGGCCGCAAGAAACACGGGATCCGGCTCGACGACAACCTGGAACTGGACCTGGGCCTCGACTCCTTATCCCGCATCGAGCTGGTGGTGGCGTTGGAAGATCTGTTCGGGATCGATCTGCCGGCGGACATCGGCTCGGAACTCTTCACGGTCCGGGATGTGGTGCGCAAGGTGCAGGAGCATCTTGGGCAACGTGCGGAGGGCGTGACGGCGGAGAGGGAGACCCGTCGCCCCTCCTGGAGTGAGATCCTGGCCGGTGAGGCCCCCGAAGCGGTCCGGGCCGAGATCGCGGCGGGCCAGTCCCGTTGGGCGGTCCTCGTCACCTTTCTTTCCCATCGCCTCCTGCACCTCCTCTTCGGGCTCTTCTGTCGCTTTCGCGTCCACGGCCTGGACCACGTGCC
The DNA here is from genome assembly GCA_022615475.1 of Candidatus Methylomirabilota bacterium. Lineage (GTDB taxonomy): Bacteria > Methylomirabilota > Methylomirabilia > Methylomirabilales > CSP1-5 > CSP1-5. The sequence continues at coordinate 6,194 of JAKEGQ010000221.1, forward strand.
GGATCGCGGCCCGTATCTCATCACACCGAACCATGCCAGCTATATCGACGCCTTTGCCATCGGGACCGCCCTCCCCTTGAAGATCGTCCGCCATCTCTACTTCCTGGGCTTTCAGCAATTCTTTCAACATCCGGTCAGCGCCATGTTCGGCAGGGCCTACCGGGTCATTCACGTGGATGCCGAGACGCACCTCTTCCAGGCGCTCCGCGCTGCGGCGCAGATCTTGAGGCAGGGGGAGATTCTCTGCATCTTCCCGGAGGGCGCACGCACCGTCGACGGCACCATCAAGCCCTTCAAGAAAGGGGCGGCGATCCTGGCCAAGGAGATGAATCTCCCCCTCCTCCCGGCCCGGATACTCGGCTCGTTCGAGATCTGGCCCCGGCATCGAAAGTATCCCCGCCCTCATCCCCTCACAATCATCTTTGGCCCCCCGGTGACGGTGGAGGAACTCATCGCGCAGGCGCCGATTCCGCCCGGGGCCGATCTCTACCAGGTCATCGCCGAGCGGCTCCGAGACCGGGTCGCGGCCCTGACGGTCTGACGCCCCTTTCCCTTGGCAGCCTCCCAACGCGTAGTGTATCCTAAGGGCCACACGATGCCGGAGAGCGGAGGAAACCCGTGATCCATCGCGAGCGCATGCGAGACCACTTCGTCGCGCTGGTGCGGATCGACAGCCCCTCCCGTCAGGAGCGAGCGCTGGCGACGCACCTCGCGGAGGAACTCCACGGCCTCGGAGCCGAGGTGATCTTTGACCAGGCGGATCGGATGGTCGGGGGAACGGTCGGAAACCTCATCGCCCGCATCCGCGGAACCCGAGCGGGGGTGGCCGCCTTCCTGCTCTGCGCCCACATGGACACCGTCGGCGCCGATGTCGGGATCAGCCCTCGGGTCGAGGGAGACGTCGTCAGGAGCGACGGAACCACGATCCTGGGGGCCGACGACAAGAGCGGCATCGCCATCATCTGTGAGGTCCTTAGGGTCCTTCGAGATGAGGCCATCCCCCACGGAGAGCTGGAGATCGTTTTCACCATCTGCGAAGAGATCGGGCTGTTGGGGGCGAGGCACCTGGAGGTGGCAGAGCTCCGCGCCCGCACCGGTCTCATTCTCGACAGCAGCAACCCCGGTCATCTCATCACCCGTGCGCCGGCGGCCAACCGGCTGCAGTTTATCGTTCGGGGGCTGGAGGCCCACGCCGGGGTCAGCCCGGAGAAGGGGATCAATGCGATCCGGATTGCTAGTGAGGCCATCGCGGCGATGCGCCTCGGCCGCCTGGACGAGGAGACCACGGCCAACGTCGGGAAAATCGAGGGGGGTACCGCCATCAACATCATCCCCAACGCTGTCACGGTCCACGGCGAGACGCGAAGTCACGACGAGGACAAACTCAAGATTCAGACAGAGCACATGGTCCGCTGCTTCGAGGAGGCGGCGGCGCGACATGTACTTTCGCTGGATGGGGCGACCTACCGCGGGGAGGTGCATTGCCAAGTGCACCGGGACTACGATCGGCTCTTCATCCCCGAGGGGGCCCGGATTGTTCAGCTCGTGTGCGAGGCCGCTCGGGCCCTCGGGCGCGAGATCACCCTTTGGCGGACTGGCGGGGGATCTGACGCCAATATTCTCTACGCCAAGGGGCTCGAGGTCGCCAATCTGGGGACAGGGCAGCGGGAGGTGCACACGGTGCGCGAGCATCTGGTGCTGAGCGATATGGTCCGATCGGCAGAGCTCGTCCTGGAGACGCTCAGGCTTCAGGCAGCATGATCTCGCGCGCGTGATCCGGAGGGGAGGCAGGTTGAATGTACACGGTGACCAGCATCATGAAGAGCCCGGTCGTCAGCATCGAGGGCCACAAGTCGGTGGCAGAGGCACTGCACCGGATGCACGACCAGGGGGTCTCGAGCATCCTGGTCACCTCCGCGGCCCCCGGAGAGCCCAAGGGGATCATGACCAAGCGGGACATCATCTCGAAGGTAGTCTCCCAGGGAAAGGACCCTGAAAAGCTCAAAGTCCAGGACGTCATGACGCAGGCGCTCATCACGGTCCCCCCCGACTGCCCCCTCAGGGACGCCGCGGCATTGATGATGGAGAAGGGAATTCGCCGGGTCCTGGTGCGTCGCGGCCGCGAGATCGTCGGGATCGTGAGCGACACTGATATCTTCAGGGCCGTAGAGGAATCGGGATGGGGCCTGGATTACTGAGACCTCTTACTCTTACTCATGAGCTCCACGAAGGCCGCCAGGATGTCGGTCTTGGTGATGATCCCCACCAGGAGGTCCCCCTGGACCACCGGAAGCCCTCCAATGCGTCGTTCGAGGAGGAGGCGAGCAGCAACGGCGATGGAAGTCTCGGGGGTGACCGTGAAGACCCGCTTCGTCATGATCTGACTCACCGAGACCTTCTCGAGGGCGTCGAAGGGGTCTTGCTCTTTGTCGTCCGCCGTCACCGCCGATGGAAAGACCAGACGGATATCCCGGTCCGTCACGATGCCGACGAGTTTTCCGTCCTCCACCACCGGCAGATGGCGAATACGATGCTCGCGGAGGAGGCCCCAGGCGGCCCGCACGCTATCTGAGGGGCGGACCAGGACCACCGCCGTCCTCATCCGCTCGGCAACCTGCATCCCACTCCCCTCACATCGGTACGCTGGTATTGCCCGCCGAGAACCGCCCTCAAGGCCAATTTTCGAGCCTAAGATAACACCCCGTCGCAGAAGGGTCAAGGCAACTCATTCGCTTTCAGGCCTTGCGCCCATTCGTGTGATCCGGTATGTTCGGTGAGGGTTGCGCGAAACAGTTTACTCTCATCCGGATATCGAGCTCACGCCCGAGCTGATTGTGACCAAGCGCACGGCCATTCAGAATCAGGAAAAGAATGTGCAGCCGGTCTCCATGGCGGGTGAGCCGCTGCTGGCCCGGTCGGAGGGAGAGCCCCTCGACGGGATGTTGCACCTTCCAGGTCCGGGCCGATGGCCCTGCGTCATTACCGCCCATGGTCTCCTCAGTACGAAGGCAAGCGACAAGTACCTCCTCCTGGCAGCACATCTCACCAAGGCGGGCTTCGCCTGTCTCCGATTCGACTTTCGAGGGTGCGGCGAGAGCGGCGGCGATCTGAAGGATACGACCGTCTCCGGGCGGATCAAGGATCTCAGGGCGATCCTTGCACGCCTCCAGGACCACCAGGCGCTGGATGGTCGCTTCTTCGTCGTCGGGAGTAGTCTTGGAGGGTATGTGACCGTTTTCGTTGCGCCGGAGATGCCACAGGTGATGGCCACAGCGCTATGGGCCACCCCGGCCCACCTCCGAGATCTCGCGGGGCGAACGGAGGCCCTCATGGCTCATGGGATCGGGGCCCCGTTCTTCCAGGAACTCGCAGTTGGCACCTTCGCCGAAGCGCCGGTTGGCCTCTCCCATTGCCTGATGATCCATGGCCAAAGGGACGAGCTGGTGCCCGCTTCTCACGCCCAGGTGCTCTACGAGCGGGCCAACGAACCCAAGGCGCTCGAGATTCTCCCGGGCGCAGACCACCGCCTCACCAACCCCGAAGACCGCGAGCGGGCCATTCGCTTGACCATCGCGTGGTTCACGAGGCATCTGTGATCGACCAGGATGAGATCCGACGGATTATCATAGAGCGCCAACGACGGACGCTGTCTCCCGAGGGAAGACAGCGGGCGGCGGTTCTGGTCCCCCTCTATCAGAACGAAGGCGAGTTTCAGATCCTCCTCATCAAACGGACGGAGCATCTCAAGACGCACGGAGGACAGATCGCCTTTCCGGGTGGGATCTGGCACCCGGAAGATCCGAATCCCACCTCCACGGCCTTGAGAGAGGCCCACGAAGAGATGGGCATCCGTCTCCAGGATGTGGACGTCCTGGGAGAGGTGGACGATACCGCCACCGCCACGTCTAACTTCCTGATCACGCCGGTCGTCGGCGTCATCCCCTTTCCGTATCCCTTCCAGATCAACGCGGAAGAGATTGCCGATCTCCTCTCTCTGCCCCTCGAGATCCTTCGTGATCCGGAGGCCTTCAGTGAGGAAACCTGGGAGAAGGACGGGGGAACGGTCCGGGTCTGGGTTCGCCGGGAAGGGCCTCACATCATCTGGGGGGCCACCGCGAGGATTCTGCGCAACTTCGGTGAGATTCTCTTCGGCGCTCCGGCGGGACGCTGACATGGCTCGACGAATACCTCGACTGAGGATCTGTTGATGGTCTCTCTACTTCTCTTCGATGTGGACGGAACCCTCATCCACACCGGGGGGGCCGGGATTCGGGCGTTCCAAAGGACGTTCGGTGAGCTGTTCAGGGTCACGGTGCCCACGGACGGCATCCGGTTCCATGGCCGGACCGATCTCGAGATCCTCGAGGACATTTTCGTCGCCGGGCTCGCCCGCCCACCCAGGCCCGAAGAGGTCCAGGCAATCTGTAGCCGCTACCTCGGCTACCTCCACGACGAGGTCCCGCAGTCGCCAGGCTACCGCGTCATGCCGGGACTCCCCCGTCTGTTGGAGGTCCTTGCCGGACGGGACGAGGTCCGGTTAGGCCTGGCCACCGGCAATCTGGAGGTGGCGGCTCGCATCAAGCTGAGTCGAGCCGATCTGAACCGATACTTCTCCTTCGGCGGATTCGGCTCGGACGCAAAGGATCGCACGGTCCTCATCCGAAAGGCGATCGACCGGGGCAAGCGCCTCGTGGACGGATCGCGCGCGATCAGGGTGATCGTGATCGGCGACACCGATCTTGATGTCGCCTGCGGCCGGGCAGCAGGGGCAATGACGGTGGCCGTCGCGACCGGCGGCGACTCCTGGGAGATCCTGCAGCAAGCCTCCCCCGACCACCTCCTCGAAGACTTGAGTCGTCCCGAGGAGTTGCTGAGAATTCTGCAAGAGTCGGTGTGAGGATGAAAAGGCACCTTCTCCTTCTGTTTTTCCTCCCCCTTTCCCTTCTCGGAACCTCCGTGCCGAGCCCATTCACTGTGGAGGTGGTCGTCCGCCACCTCGAAATCCCCTGGGCCCTCGATTTTGCGCCCGATGGCCGGCTCTTTTTCACCGAGCGGCCGGGGAGAATCCAGGTTTTGGATCCGGGAGCATCGCGGCCGAGACTCGTCGGCCGCCTGACCGTGGCTCACGAGGGGGAAGGAGGGCTCTTGGGCGTTGCGTTAGACCGCGACTTCTCTCGCAATGGGCGCCTGTACGCCTACTACACGTACCGGGAGGGGGAACGCCTTTGGAACCGCGTGGTCCGCCTGACCCAAGAGAAGGGGGGAATCCTGAGAGAAGAGGAAGGGACAGTGATCGACCGAATTCCCGGTGCGCGGATCCACAACGGCGGGCGCATCAAGATCGGCCCCGACGGGCGGCTCTATATCACCACGGGTGACGCGGCCAATCCGCCGCTCGCCCAGGACCTGACATCGCTTGCCGGGAAGATCCTCCGCATCAACCCTGACGGGTCGATCCCTGGGGATAATCCTTTTCCCGGCTCCCCGGTCTACTCTCTGGGCCACCGCAACCCGCAGGGGCTGGCCTGGCATTCGGTGAGCCGCGCTCTCTTTATCACCGAACACGGTCCGATCGGGCATGACGAGGTCAACCTGGTACAGCCGGGCAAGAATTACGGCTGGCCGCATGTCGCCGGTTCCGGAGGAGGCGTTAGATTCCTCGATCCCATCCTTGAATCGGGACAGGGAACCTGGGCCCCTTCAGGCACCGCCGTCTATCGCAGCGACCTCTTCTTCGCGGCGCTCCGGGGGCA
>JAKEGQ010000033.1 GCA_022615475.1 Candidatus Methylomirabilota bacterium
AAGGCCGTCGAAACGGTCGCCCCCACGGATGCTACCGTGCTGCTCCTGGGGGAGACGGGCACGGGAAAGGAATTGATCGCCCGGGCGTTGCACGATCTGAGCCCGCGGAAGGACCGGGCATTGGTGAGGCTGAACTGTGCGGCCCTCCCTGCCGGCCTTATCGAAAGTGAGCTCTTCGGCCATGAAAAGGGTGCCTTCACGGGGGCCCTGGGCCGCAAGATCGGCCGCTTCGAGTTGGCGGATGGGGGGACGATCTTCCTGGACGAGGTTGGGGATCTCCCACCAGACCTGCAGGCGAAGCTCCTCCGGGTGCTCCAGGAGGGGGACTTCGAACGGGTCGGGAGCACCGCGACCCTGAAAGTGGATGTTCGGGTGATTGCCGCCACCCATCGGGACCTGGAGAAGGCCAGCCAGGAGGGCACGTTCCGGCCAGACCTCTACTACCGACTGAGTGTCTTCCCCATTGCGATTCCCCCCCTGCGCGAGCGGAAGGAGGACATCCCGCTCCTGGTCAAGCATTTCGTGTTGAAGTATGGGGCCAAATTCGGGAAGCAGGTCGAGACGATCCCGGAAAAGACCATGCATGCCCTGCTCGACTATTCCTGGCCCGGCAACGTCCGGGAGCTCGAGAACGTGGTCGAGCGAGCGGTCATCGTCAACATGGGTTCCCAGCTCGAGCTCGGCGAATGGCTGCCGAAGCCCGGTGTTACCGAGGTGGGAGCGCGCGTTCTCATGCTCGAAGAGCTGGAACGGGAACACATCACCAAGACGCTGGAGCTTACCGGATGGCGCGTCAGCGGGGAGAGAGGGGCGGCCAAGCTCCTGGGACTTAAGCCCACCACCCTCGGCGCAAGGATGAGGAAGCTCGGGATCACGAGGAAGGGGGGGTGATCACTTCCAACATTTCGTCAAATTCGCAAAATATTGCAGCTAGGCTCCGCTTGTTAGCACAGGCCTAGGAACGTCCGCAAACTTATTTGATCGAGTAATGACGGCCATTTAGAGCGTGCTCTACATGGCCTTTTTGTTTCTGGCATAGGCCTTGCGATTCTTCTCCATCGAACGCGAGCTGGCACCGAGTGAAAGAAGGTCCCTGTCGAACGGGCGGGTGCCAGCGAACAGCTCATGAGTAATAGGAGGTAGATGAGAATGCGCTGGTTCTTGGGTCTGAGAAAACGGCTGGGAGTACTCATGGTCGCCCTGGTGTTGGCCATGTGGGTAAGCAGCGCGGTCGGTCGTGGAAGGTCCGACCATCCTGGGGTTGACAAGACGATCTTTATTCCAAAGAGGCCCCAGCAGGTCTAGCTCTCGCGGAATCTAGACGAAGGGAGGTGAGACACGATGAAGCGGTTACTCGCATTCGCACTGGCCCTGACGCTTTTCGCCGCTCCGGCGCTGGCCCTGGCCGATGATTACAATCGCGCCAAGGACGGGAAGACCGAGTATTTGGATTCGCTCCAACAGCGCGCTGGATAGGGCTCCGGGGGTCAGGCCCGACAGGCAGAGGGCCTTCGGAACTCCGGGGCCCTCTGCTTTCTCGGGGGTTCGCCAACGGTGCTTGGGTCCTCGATCAGGGAGTCATAATACATACAGCCCCTCATCCTCTCCTCTGTCCGGAGTGTGAGGTACCGACTGAGCGGATGTTCATCTAGCCAAAACAATGGTGCCTCGGCTGACCTAGCAGTAGGAGAACAGGACGATGAAAAGCGCCACCATGCGAGCTGGCAAGCCGGCTGCTTCGAACCACAACCCGCGCGATTGGCTCGACAAGGGCATCGCGGACATGGGTGAGGGCGTGGAAATGCAGGTGGAGAAAAGCCGCCGGGGTCACATGGGAGGGTCGTCACGAAACAGGAAATCCAAAGAGATAAACAGGAAATCCAAGGAGGGGCGCTGGCCATCCCCTTGACGCAGTACCACCGACCATGGTATAGAGGATGCTAGCGATCGATATGCGACCTTTCGATGAAGGCCGAGTAGTGGGAGCGAGGTGAAACCGTGGCGGAGTTCGAAGACAAAGAGCCGTTTCATCGTGTCGGGGTGAATGACGCCCAGGCGTTGATCGCAGACGGGTACAAGGTCATCGACGTCCGAGAGCCCTTCGAATGGGTCCAGGGCCGAATTCCCAACGCGACTCACATTCCGCTCAACACGCTGCTGGCACGGGCCCAGGAGCTGCTCACCGAGGACAAGATTATCTTTGTTTGCGCCGAGGGAGTGCGAAGCGCGGTGGCCTGCGAGGTTGCTGCTGCGGTCGGGCGCACCAATCTGTACAACCTGGAAGGTGGAACGGTCGCCTGGGCTCGGGCGGGCAATCCGCTGGAGCGATAGCCCTCGGCATTAGGGCTTTCCCCCTTTGCTCATCTCCCCTTCACCGGATAGATATATCTCCGCTCGATCCAACGTAAGGAGACCGGTATGGAGCTTCGCGATATTCTCATCCTCGGCTCAGGCCCGGCCGGCTATACCGCTGCCCTCTATGCGGCACGGGCGAACCTGAAGCCGCTCCTCATCACCGGCGCCCAACCGGGAGGGCAATTGATGACGACCACGATGGTGGAGAACTATCCCGGATTCCCGGATGGGATCATGGGGCCAGAGCTCATGGAGCTCATGCGGAAGCAGGCGGAGCACTTTGGGACTCGGATCGTCCACCGGGCGGCGACCAAGGTGCACCTCGGGGCACGGCCCTTCACCGTCGAGGCCGAGGGAGAGCACTTTCGCTGCCGCGTCCTCATCATCGCCACCGGTGCTTCTCCAAACCTGCTGGGCCTCCAGGCCGAGCAGCGACTCATGGGACGGGGCGTATCGACCTGCGCCACCTGTGACGGGTATTTCTTCAAGAACCAGGCGGTGGCGGTTGTCGGGGGCGGGGATTCCGCCATGGAAGAGGCGCTGTATCTCTCCAAGCTCGCCACCAAGGTGACGGTGATCCACCGGCGTGACAAGCTCCGGGCCTCCAAGATCATGCAGGACCGGGCCTTCGCCAACGCGAAGATCGCCTTTGAGTGGGAACGCGCGGTGGAGGACATTCTGGGGGATGAGGCGAGCGGGGTGAAGGGCGTTCGTCTCAGGCACGTGAAGAACGGAGAGCGAACCGAGCTCGCATGTAACGGGGTCTTCATCGCCATCGGGCATAGCCCCAACACGGCCCTTTTCGCAGGGCAGCTCCGCATGGATGCGCGGGGCTATATCGTCACGGAGGCCGGAACCAAGACGAGCGTCGCAGGGGTCTTTGCCTGCGGGGATGTCCAGGATCATGTGTATCGCCAGGCAGTGACCGCCGCGGGGACTGGGTGTATGGCGGCGATGGATGCCGAGCGATTTCTGGAAACCGAAGGCGGCTAGAATACCTCAGTGCTGAGGACGGAGGGCTGAGTCGGAGAACAGGACTGAGGACTGAGTGCTGAGGTTCGAGCCTCAGTCCTCATATCTCAGTCCTCGTGGCTACTAGCCCGGAGGGCGGTATGACGACGCTCCTCCAGCTCGTCCTGGACGGGCCGGATCGAGGGGGTTCCCTGGAGATGGCGCGTCAGTTGGCTGATCTGGTGGATGCCTTTGAGCTCGGTCCCCGGCTCCTCCAGTTCGAAGGCCCGGCATTCGTGAACGCGCTGAGGGGCGCAGCCCCGGGCCGGCCGGTGGCATGCTGGGCCGAGACCGAGGCGGATACCCAGGCGCTGCTCGAGGTCGGGGTCGAAGGGTTCACCGTGCCAGCCGCCGTTTCGGACGAGGCCCTCTCGGCCATCGTTCTCCGGGGCCGGGAGGCCGGACGGCGGATTCTGCTCGATTGCAGCAGCATTGCTGACCCAGCCGCGGAGCAGGCGCGCTTCAGGAGGCTCAAGCCGGATCTCTTGAAGATTCCGGTCATGGTCAACCTCCGGGAGGTCATGGCCGGGATGCGGGACCTGGAAATCCCTGTGGCCTTCAGCGGTGGCTGGAGTGTCACGCAGGTCCCGTGGCTCCTCCTCTACCGGCCGGCTGCTCTGATCGCAGGGTCGGCCGTCACCGGTGCCCCAGAACCGCGACGGATGATCGAAGCCATCCGCGCGCGGATGGCGATTACGCCGACGATGAGTCGCTTCTACTGATCAGCTGTCAGCCGTTAGCGGTCAGCACGGGACGTCAGTTCATTGCTGACGGCTGATTGCTGACTGCCGACAGCTTTTTTTCGGGTGTCCGGATGCGATGGGTCAAGCTGGAGGACATTCAACGGTTCTCCCCGGAGAGGATGGTCAAGGCCCCTCTCTTTGAGACCGATCGTTTCTTCGCAGATCTCTATTGTTTCGAGCCGGGACAGGCGCAGAAACCGCATTCCCATCTGGACTCCGACAAGGTCTATGTCGTTTGCGAAGGACAGGGGAGGTTCCGGGTCGGGGACGAGGAGCGCGATCTGGGTGCGGCCTCGGCGATCCTGGCCCCTGCCGGCGTGGAGCACGGGGTGGTCAACCGGGGACCGGGCCGGCTGGTCCTCTTGGTCTTCATGGCGCCGAAACCGAAGCACTGAGAGGTCTGATGACACTCCTCTTGGTCCACTATCACGAAATCGCACTGAAGGCCCGTAACCGCCCCCTCTTCCTGAACCAGCTCGTTCACAACCTGAAACGGGCCACGGCCGACCTCCCCGTGGGTCGGATCCGGAAGCTGACGGGCCGCATCGTGCTCGAGCTTGCCGATGAGCGCTCGGCTGGACTCGTTGCCGACCGGGTCCGCCAGGTCTTTGGTGTGGCCAACTGCTCTTTGGCCTATCGCTCGGCCTTGAGCCTTGATGCCCTGCAGGAGACGGCCGAACGTGCCCTGACGGGACGGTCCTTTGAGACATTCCGGGTGACCGCCCGCCGGGCCTTCAAGGCCTTCCCCCTTACCTCCCAGCAGCTCAACGAAGCGTTGGGCACCTTCGTCCTGAGGCGCTTTCCGACCAGGGTGGACCTGAAAAACCCCGCACTGACCCTCTTTGTCGAGATCCTGCCGACGGAGGCTTTTCTCTATGTCGAAAAGCTTCCGGGGCCGGGCGGACTCCCCGTCGGGGTCGCCGGAAGGGTCATCGCGTTGATTTCTGGCGGTATCGACTCTCCGGTGGCGGCCTATCGGATGATGCGCCGCGGATGTCTCGTGAGCTTTGTCCACTTCCACGGCGCGCCCTTCCTGGATCGGCGGACGCAGGAGAAGGTGAGGGAAATCGTCAGGCTCCTCACGCGCTTTCAATACACCTCTCGGCTCACGCTGGTTCCGTTCGGCGAGGTCCAGCAGGAGGTGGTGGTGAATGCTCCCGCGCCATACCGAGTCCTCCTCTACCGGCGCCTGATGGCCCGGATCGCGGAGCACCTGGCGGGCCTCGAGGGGGCCAAGGCGTTAGTCACGGGTGAGAGTCTCGGGCAGGTGGCCTCTCAGACCCTCGAGAACCTCACGGTGATCGAGGAGGCGGTGAGGCTGTCCGTGCTCCGCCCGCTGATCGGGATGGACAAAGAGGAGATCTCGGCGCAGGCCAGAGGGATCGGGACGTATGAGATCTCCATCCAGCCGGACCAGGACTGCTGTACCCTCTTCGTCCCCCGCCATCCGGCCACCCGCGCCACGGCAGAGGAGATCGGGAGGGCGGAACTCACCCTCGACATTGGCCGCCTGGTGAAGATGAGCGTGGAGCGGGCGGAGCACGAGGAGTTTACATTTCCAGAGGCCTCATGACCGCCGCCGACCTCCGCGGGGGGGTCTGGAGCTTGCTCGGCGCACGTCGCCTGATGGATGGTCACAGGGGGTGAAAAAATGACCAGGGCCTTGATCGTGCTGGCCGCCTCCGGGATTTTGGTCCTGCTGGCAGCCGGTGTGGCGGGGTTTCTCGCCCTCTACGGCGCGCTTCCGCTCCATGTGCACATCGCCCTGGCGATGCTGGGGGCGATCCTCTCTATCGCGGCGAATGCCGGGGTGATCATCCACCTCATCTCTGGCAAGGAGTGACGCCCCCCTTCGGGGCTCCCTTGCGTCACGTCTTGTCCTCGCCTCGCTTCTGCATCCCCCGTGTTCTCCCCCGGACCCACTCCTCGAATGGCGTGGAGTCTTTGGCGAGGGGGACGAACTCCCCATCGATGTAACGGTGGTTGAGGACCACCGGGATCCATCGGATCCAGGCCTCCCGGTCGGAGATCATCTGGGCCTTCAAGGTCCCCGTCTCCAGGTCCATCTTGAAACCGGTCGGGATCGCCGAGAGCATCTCGAAGGCCTCCTGAGAGATGGGGAGACAGTGCGTCCCGAGGGGGATATCCGAGCGCTCCCGGGAGAACCCCTGGACCGATCCGTCGTTAGCGTAGTAGACGTAAGCCATCGAGACTCCGGACGAGGGGTTATCCGAACTCCTGAGCGACGTCGATCTTGGACCGCCGCTTGACCTCGTGAACCCAGGCCGCCCACAGCTGCTGTCGCTTCTCCGACAAGAGCTTTTGCGTCCAGGTTTCTTTCTCTCGTTCAAAGGCCTGGCGGGACACGGTCTCGCGATCGAGCAGGTGAATCAGGAAATACGACTTGCCCCCCTCGACCACGGGGCTCCACTCCCCCTTCTTCAGCCGGAGGACGGCCAGATGAAAGGCCCGGCTGTCCGGGGGTTCGACGACGGCCGCGCCGAAGGCAAAGGACTCCGGCCGCTTCACCTTCAGGCCTGAATTTTGCAATAGGGTTTCCCAGGGCGTTCCCTGCTGGCCGACCCGGCCTTCGAGTTCTTCAAGGCGGGTCTTGTTCTCGGCTGACCGAGGGAGGCTGACGTAGGCGACGCGGACCTTCTCCTTGGCCGTACGAAAGGCCTCCCAGGCCTCCGCGTCCGAAACCTTGGCGGACGCCTGAATCAGGGTGGCCAGCTTCTGCTGGAGGAGGCCCTGGCGAATCGCCTCTTCGTATCGCTCCGGGGTCAGGCGATTTGCCTCGAGGAGTCGGCGATACCGCTCCGGGCGGAACTTTCCCTCTTCGGCGAAGAGGGGGTCCTCCATGACGACGGCGGCCAACTCCTCGCGGGAGACGCTCAGGCCGTGCCGCTCTGCCTCCTGGAGGAGGAGGCGGGAGGTGATGAGGCCGTCGAGGACCCGGTAGGGAAGGTTCAGCTCTCGCGCCAGATCCTCGTTCCACCGGTCACCGTAGAGCCGGCGCAACCCCTCGGTCTCCTGTTGGTAGGCCCGCTGGAACTCGAGCCGGGAGATGCGTTCCCCGTTGACGGTGGCCGCGACGGCAGCATCACGGCCGCTCCCGGGGCCGGCGGATTGCATGCCCCAGACCAGGAAGATGGTCGCGATGAACGAGGCAATCACCAGCCATAGGGTGATGCTGAGGTACTTGATGTTGTGTCGCATCGTGCGGAGCATCACGTCTCTCCTGGCGAGGCACCAGGAAAGAGGATACCCAATGGTCCGGCCGACCCGCAACACTTTTTCCATGTCCGGCGCCCTTAGGGGGAAAAGCCCTTGTCTTTGCATGGGGGCTATGCTAATCATCTATCCGCGTTGGGTGTGAGAGGGATCGCCGGGCGGTAGCGGAAAGGAGCGCAGCGTATGTTGTTCGATTGGATCTACGGCATGTTTTCTAACGATCTCGCCATTGACCTCGGGACCGCCAACACCCTCATCTACGCCCGCGGAAAAGGGATCGTCCTCTCCGAGCCCTCCGTGGTGGCGGTGAAAAAGGGGACGAGCCAGGTGCTGAAGGTCGGGCGGGAGGCCAAAGAGATGGTTGGCCGGACTCCGGCCTCCATCGTCGCGGTCCGCCCCTTGCAGGACGGGGTCATTGCCGACTTCGATATCACCGAGCAGATGATCCGACAGTTTATCGTTCGGATCCACAACCGAAAGACGCTCGTCCGGCCCCGGATCGTCATCGGCGTCCCCTCCGGGATTACCCAGGTGGAGAAGCGCGCGATTCGGGACTCCGCGGAGCAGGCGGGTGCCCGGGAGGTCTATCTCATTGAAGAGCCGATGGCGGCGGCCATCGGGGCGAATCTCCCGATTCAGGAGCCTTCGGGGAGTATGGTCGTGGACATCGGTGGGGGCACCACCGAGGTCGCGGTGATCTCGCTCTCCGGGATGGTCTACAGTCATTCCATCCGCATCGCCGGCGACGAGATGGACGAGGCCGTCATCCAGTACGTGAAGCGGAAGTACAACCTGCTGGTGGGAGAGCGAACCGCGGAGACCATCAAGATCCAGGCCGGTTCAGCCTATCCCTTCAATGAGCCGCGCAAGATGGATATCAAGGGGCGAGACCTGATGGATGGGATTCCCAAGACCCTGACGATCACCGACAGTGATATTCGGGAGGCACTGCACGATCCGATTTACGCCATCGTGGATGCGGTGAAGACCGCCCTCGAACGGACCCCGCCGGAGCTGGCGGCGGATATCGCCGAGAAGGGGATCGTCATGACCGGTGGCGGCTCGCTCCTGCACGGGCTGGACACCCTCATCGGCCTGGAGACCCACCTCAAGGTGACCATCGCGGAGGATCCCCTCTCCTGTGTGGTGCTGGGCGCCGGCAAGGTCCTGGACGAGCTGGATCTGTTGAAGACGGTCTGTCTCGAGAACTGACAGACGCTCGATGACCGACCTCCGTTGACCGATGACTGCTTCCCTCGGTCATCGGACTTCGGCGAGCCGTTCGGCTGAGCTCACGGTCGAAGCCCTTCGACGTGCTCAGGGCGGGGCATTCGACTGAGCTCAGCCGAAGTCTGAGCCTGGTCGAACCGCTCAGTCGAGCCGTTTTCTGTCATCGGTGATCGGAGGTTGACGGGATGCGATGATCTTTCGGCTGGTCGCGAAATATCGTCGGACGGTTGTCCTCGCGAGTGCTGTCCTCTTTTCCTTCCTCCTGCTGACCATGGAGGTGCGCCGGGAAGAAACGCTCACCCCCTTCCTCAAGCGGCTGCTCCTGGAATCTGTCAGCCCCTTCCTGAAGGCCACCGCGTACCTCAAGCGTAGCACGGGAGAGATCTGGGAGAGCTACGTGGATCTCCGGTTCGTGCGACAGGAGAATGTGCGCCTCCAGGAAGAGATCCAGGCGCTGCGGACCCGCCTGGGCACCGTCGAGGAGGCGCAGCGGGAGAATCAGCGCCTCAAGAATCTCCTGGGGCTTCGAGAGCGAGAACCTTTTCAGGTGGCTCCCGCCGCGATCGTGGGGAGGGATGCCACCAACTGGTTTCATACACTGCTGATCGACCGCGGGTCGCGCCACGGCATTGAACGAAACATGGGGGTGATCGCCCCCGCAGGCCTCGTCGGCCAGGTGGTGGAGGCCAGCTCTTCGAGTGCTCGCGTGCAGCTTATCAGCGATCCTGTGAGCTCGGTCGGGGTGCTGCTGCAGGGGTCGCGCGTGACAGGGCTGTTGGTGGGTGGCCAATCTGGCCGGCTGCGGATCAGATATCTCCCCGTCCGGGCCGAGGTCCGGATCGGCGAGGTGGTCGTCACCTCGGGTCTCGGGGGCGTATATCCCAAGGGGATCCTGGTCGGGAAGGTGTTGGCGGTCGACGGGCGGGGCGGGGCCCTGTTTCAGGAGGCGACCGTCGAACCCAGCATTGACTTCTCTCAGTTAGAGGAGGTCCTGGTGATCACCGGCCAGGATTCCCGTCCCGTGCGGTCACAGCGGAGGGAGGAGTGATCTGGCTCGCCGGCGGACTTCTGGCCGTGGTGATTCTCCAGACGACCATTGCCCCGTGGGTGCAACTCGGTCAGGTTCGACCGGACCTCTTCCTCCTCTTACTCTACCTGGGGAGCTTCAGGATGAATCCCACGCAGGCCTGTCTGATGGGTTGCCTGCTGGGTCTGTATGAGGATGCCCTTTCCGGCGCCCCGTTAGGCCTGAACGCCTTTACCTTAAGCCTCCTGGGTTACGTGCTGGTTCGGGTGCGGGAGGAGGTGGACGAGAACCGCCTGTTCCCTCAACTGGTTCTCCTCTTTCTCACCGGCCTCAGTGCGGGCCTGATCACCTCGGGCGTCCTGGCCTTCTTCGGGATGGGGCGGAACTTCGGGGAGTCCCTTCTCTGGATCATCCTGCCCGGGGCCATGTACACAATGGCCGTTGGAGGACTCCTCTTGTTCGGAACCCGGCTGGGCCGGATCGTGCAGGTGAGGCTGTGAGCCGGCCGTGGCTCTCCCCTACCCCGGTGATCCAGGGACGGATTCATCGGACCGCCCTCCTGGTCACGGTGGCCTTCCTCCTGCTGCTGATGCGATTCTGGTACCTCCAGATCCTGGAAGGGAGGTACTACGCCACGCTCTCCACCCACAACCGCCTTCGCCTCCGCTCGGTGGAGGCCCCCAGGGGTTTCATTCTTGATCGGTCTGGGGCGGTCATCGTGGAGAACCGTCCCTCATTCAGTGTCTATGTGATCCCCGCCGACGTCCCGGACGTTGACGAGGCCGCTCGCACCATCGGAGCCATTTTACGGCAGGCCCCAGAGGAGGTCGCGGCGAAGATTCGTGCGGGTCAGGCTCGTCCCGCCTCACCGGTCCTGGTGGCCCGGGAGGTCAGCGAGCCGACCATGGTGGCGATCGAGGAACGGAAGATGACTCTGCCAGGCGTCAGTGTACGGGTCCATCCGACCCGCGCTTACTCGGACGGCGATGTGGCCGCCCACCTCCTGGGATATGTGAGCGAGGTGAGCCAGGAGCAACTCGACCGGGAGGAGTACCGGGATTTTCAGCCCGGCGAGACCGTGGGCCAGACGGGGGTGGAACGGTTCTTCGATGCCTTTGTGCGGGGGATCAACGGTCGGGAAGAAATCGAAGTCGATGCGCGTGGGCGGTTGGTTCGACTCCTCGATCGACTCGAGCCGCAATCTGGGTTCAATCTGGTGCTGACGCTGGACGCCAAGCTGCAGCATGCCGCGGAGAAGGCGTTTGCTGGGCGGCGCGGCGCGGTGGTCGCCATGCATCCGCAGACCGGGGAGATCCTGGCGTGGGTGAGTCGGCCGTCACACGATCCGAATCTCTTCGCCCAGCGCTTGAGCCGCGGGTCGTGGGAGAGGCTGAGTGCCGATCCGGCGCATCCGCTCCAGAATCGTCCCGTGCAGGCACAGTACGCCCCGGGGTCGATTCTGAAGCTGGTGGTCATGGCCGCGGGACTCGAGACCGGGGCGCTGACGCCGGGGACGACCTTCACGTGTCCGGGCTACTTCACCTTGGGCACGGTGACCTTCGACGATTGGGAGAAGGGGGGGCACGGCCGCCAGGATCTCATGCAGGCGATAACCAACTCCTGTAACGTCTACTTTTACCAGGCCGCATTGAAGACGGGGATCGATGCCGTCGCCCAAGTCGCCCGGGAGTTCGGCCTGGGCCAGAAGACGGGGATTGCCGCCGTCGGGGACGAAGCGACCGGACTCGTGCCGACGCCCGCCTGGAAACGGAGAGTCCTGGGGGAATCGTGGTATCCGGGGGACACCGTCATCACCGGGATAGGGCAGGGGATGATTCTCGTCACGCCGCTCCAGGTCGTAACGATGGTGGCGGCAATCGCGAACGGAGGCACCCTCCACCGACCCTGGATGGTGAAACGCGTGGAGTCGTGGGGGGGACAGGTGGTTGCCGCGTATGGCCCGGAGCCGGTTCGGAAGGTGAACCTGAAACCTGAGACTTTGGAGTTGGTCCGCCGGGGGATGCTCGGGGTGGTGGAAAATGGGACCGGAAAAGCGGCGCGCGTCCGCGGGGTCCAGGTGGCGGGCAAGACTGGAACGGCGCAGGTGGTCAGGAAGGAGGCGGGCTCCTCCAGCCAGACCAAGGACCACGGGTGGTTCGTGGCCTTTGCTCCCTACACGAATCCGGAGATCGCGATTGTGGTCATCGCTGAGCACGCCGGCTTTGGCGGCGTGGTCGCTGCACCGGTGGCGCAGGCGATCCTGGAGGCGGCTTTTGCCCCTCCCCGGGGGCAGGAGACGGTGGCGCAGGGGCCCGGGGCGCAGGAGTAACTGAGGGGCAGTGCCATGTATCTCGATCGCCGGATGTTCACGAACATAGACTGGCGCATTGCTGGCACCACGCTGGCGCTCATCGGCGTCGGAATTCTCACCATCTGGAGCGCCAACCTGGGCTCCCCCTCTCCTCCGAGACAGGCCCTCTATCTGCGTCAGGCCCTCTACGCCGTTGTGGCCCTCGTCGGGCTTCTCACCATCGCCTGCATCAACTATCGGGCGATAGCCCGCTTTGCCTATCCGATTTTTGGAGTTGTCCTCGCCCTCCTGCTCGTGGTCAGCGTGACTGGGGAGGTGGGCGGGGGGGCCCAGCGCTGGCTCCGGATTGGGACATGGACGGTGCAACCCTCGGAGTTCATGAAGCTCGCCTTGATCTTTGTCCTGGCGCGCTACTGCGAGGATCACAAGGATCGCTTGGGGCACCCGCGCCTCTTGGTGGTCCCCGCCATGATGGTGCTTCCCCCTATGTTCCTCGTCCTCAGGCAGCCGGATCTGGGCACCGCTGTGCTGTTGGGGATGCTCACGGTATCGGTCCTCCTGCTGGTAGGACTCCGGGTGAAGCACCTCCTCTTCCTCGCCGCCGCCACCGCCGCCATGGCCCCACTACTCTGGTCCTTCCTCAAGGACTATCAGCGCCGTCGGGTCCTGGTTTTTCTGTACCCAGAGCTTGATCCATCCGGCGCGGGCTATCACATCGCCCAATCCAAGATCGCCGTGGGGTCGGGGGAGCTCTTGGGGAAGGGGCTGACCGCAGCGAGTCAGAGCCAGCTCCACTTTCTTCCGGCCAGCTATACCGACTTCATCCTGGCGGTGCTGGCCGAGCAGTGGGGATTCATCGGGTGTCTCGTCATTCTCCTCCTCTATTACGTCCTCATCACGCGCGGGCTCGAGATTGCTCGAGAGGCCAAGGACATCTTTGGCACCTTGCTGGCCTTCGGGGTCATGACCATGCTCACGGTTCAGCTTGTCGTCAACGTCGGCATGGTGGTGGGGATGATGCCGGTGGTCGGCATCCCCCTTCCCCTCCTGAGCTACGGGGGTTCCTCCCTGGTGGTCACGTGTATCGGGATCGGACTCGTGATGAGCGTCCACATGCGCCGGTTCCTGTACTAAAGTAAAGATCCATTGCGGTCTAATGCTCTCATGCTCGATTCTCCCAAGATGGAATGAGTTTGGGTTGGGTCGCGGTCGAATGGAGGGGCCATGGAGCGGCCCTTTGACGTGATCACGTTCGACTGCTATGGGACGCTGATCGA
>JAKEGQ010000034.1 GCA_022615475.1 Candidatus Methylomirabilota bacterium
AGCCCTCTCAGGCGCCTGCTGCTACGCAGCCATCGCTGTGTTCCTACAAACTGCTAGGCCTAAGGCACAATGCTGGCTATAACTTAAGGCATGTTACCTCAGGTGTCAATCACTTGTTAGCGGAGAGTGGAGGGTCCGGAGGTAGTTGAGAGCCCTTCGACGTAGCTCAGGGCAAGTTGAGGGTTGAGAGTTGAGTGATCACAACCACTCGACAACCCTTCGACGATCCCTCGACACGCTCGGGACAGGGGCTCAGGGTAACCCTTCGACGTTGCTCAGGGTAACGCTCAGGGCAGGCCCTTCGACGGGCTCAGGGCAGGCTAACTGCGGCGGTGTTCCATATAGTGTGCCGTTTCGTCGGCAACCTCACGCCCAAAGAGCGACTCGACGACATAGAGTGACATGTCAATCCCCGACGCGACCCCGGCCGAGCTGATGATCCCGTCGTCCACGACCCTGAGATCCCGCTCCACCTTCATCGCCGGATCGAGCGACTCGAGCAGATCGAGCGCCCCCCAGTGGGTCGTGGCCCGCCGGCCCTTCAGCATCCCCGCCTTGGCGAGGAGCAGCGAGCCGGTGCAGACCGAGGTGACCCTGCGCGCGTCCGCGGCCACGCGCCGGATCCACTGCAGGGTCTCGGCGTCGTGGAGCAGAGGGCGGGTTCCAAAGCCGCCCGGGACGACGAGCAGATCAATCTTCGGCGCGCCGGCAAAGGCGAAGTCGGGGAGGACCCGCAGACCTCCGGTGGCGGCGACGGGTTCTCGTGACTTGGCCACCGTGAAGACCCGGAACGGGGCGCTTTCCTCCGACCGCCGCGAATCCACCCCGGGCACGAGCCGGGTGCGCGAGAAGACCTCGTAGGGCCCGGCGAAGTCCAACACCTCGACGTCATCAAAGATCAGGATCCCGACGTTCCACTGCTCCACGGCTGTCCCTCTCCCTTCAGTCGCACCGAGTCGGCCCCGACCCATATCCCTCAGTCTTGATCCTTGTCAGTCTCCCACCCTCAAAGGTCAGAAGATGGATCAGCCGACCGTCACCGCAGTTGTAGGTAAGGACCTCGGTCTGCTCGACCGTCTTGGCGAAAGTCCCCTCTCGAAAGGTTCGCCGCGGGCCCTCCTTGGTTGCTGTGTCGCCGAATGAACCGAACACTTCCTCTCTGACGACCCGGCTTGCCGTGGGCTCACCGCATTTCGAAATCACAATATCAATAAAATCACCCGTGCTGATGACGCTGCTATCACACCGAAAGGCAAATGCGTTCTGCGCAAAAAACAGTACTGCCGCGCTCGCGATCACGAGTGTCGTTATCATTCGCGTCATGTCTTTTCTCCAAATAATAGTTGAGAGCCAAGGGGAATTTCGAATTGCGAATTTCGGATTTTTCGGACCTCGGACCTCGGACGTTAATACCGCCGCCTACTTGATATACGTCCCAAACGCTTGAAGCGTTTCTGCCATGTGCTGTCGCGTGGTATGAACTACGGCTTTGTCCTGAGATTCATTGCCGGATTTCCAATTGGCTTGGGGGCAATATTGACAATACGTTACGGGATTCGGCCGAGGGTCGAGAGCCAAGGGCAATTTCGGATTGCGGATTTCGGATTTTGTGGACCTCGGACTTCGGACCTGGGACGTCACACCGGAAAGGGGGGATGGAAGGTCAATCGGTCCCGCCGCGGATCAACCGACGCCACGCCTCAAGCACCGCGTCCTGGAGGGTCGCCGGATCTGTTATTGGGGCCGAGGGCTCAGACGGAGGAACGAGGATCCCCCGCTGCCGTGCCGCCTCCTTGACGTAGTACCTCCAGATCTCGTCTTGCTCCTGATAGCCCATCTGGATGAGCTCCACGCCGGCCGCCCATTGGACCACCCACCGCACGGTGCCCCCAGCCTGGATGGAACGCTTGCCCAGCGGGAGCCGGAAATGGAGAGAAAGGTCGAGGCCGACAGGAAGAATCACCTGCTGCGTCGCGAGACACACCCCGGCGGTCCCGATGTTGGTGATCCGCCCCATCTGGGCATATCTATCCGCGGCGGTGTAATCCACCGTGACGTCGCAGGGAATGCGGGGTGAGTGTCGCCGATCAAGCACGTGAGTCATGACGCTGTCTGGCTCTGGATGCCGAGCCATAGCCCCTGTCAACTATTCCAGTTGGCGTTGGGGCCAGGAACTTACCCCCTTTCCGTTCCCTTGTCAAGTATTCTGATGTCAGTCACCGCCTACAGGGTATGCCCCAAGGCTGAGGGGAGGACTCACGCAAGGACGGAGATCAGGACCCAGAGGGCGATCACGACCCAGATCACGAGGGGGAGCCACGCGTTCCGGAGCAGCTTCGCCCGCGTCGCCGTCATCTCCTCCGCGACCTTCAGTAGCGCCGGTGCATACGGCAGCAGGCCCAATCCGACCAGGAGTGACGTGAACGCCATCACCGCGGCGACGTGGGTGATATCCATGCCGGTAAAGACGTAGTACCCGACCACGATCGCCAAGCCCCCATAGACGGCCGTCGCCAACCGGGGATTGCGCCAGAGCGGTTCGGCGACATTCTTCCTCCACGATTCTGGGTTCACGAGCACCACTGCGACCTTCACCAGAATCAAGAGCGCGAAGATCGTCGCGATAATCTCGAGCGCGGTCATTCCTCTCACCTCCGTTTGGGATCAGGAACAGATTCCGGTTCATCCCAAAGGCGGTTAGGCCTGACCCTTCTCCCGAGTCATATCAGTAAGCACGCGGTCGACCTGGACCCGCAGACCAGGCAGATCCTCGTGGATCGTTTTCCAGATCACCTCGAGATTCACCCTGAAATACCCATGGGCCAGCTTGTCGCGGATCCCGCTCATCTCTCGCGAGGGCACCGTGGGGTATCGGCTTTGAACGGCCTTGGGAACGTTCCTGGCCGCCTCCCCCACGATCTCCAGGGCCCGAATCACCGCAAAGACGGTCTTCTCATCAGCGGCAAACCGCGCAAAGTCCATCCCCCCGATGAATCGCTCAATCTTTTGAATGGCGTCGAGAATGTCGCGCAGATAATCGGCGATCTCGCGGCGGGGTTTCATACAGGGACGAGTTCGCTCAGGATCCGGCGGGCAATGGTGGGTCTCAGCGCATCCTTCATGACCAGATCGACCTTGACACCGAGAAGATTGCTCAGATCGTGCTCCAGTCTCAGAAACGTGAGGAGACTCGGGGCTTCTTGAAACTCCACCAAGAGGTCGAGATCACTCTTCTTGCGTTGGGCGTGGCGGACGTACGAGCCGAACACGCCCAGGGAGGTTACGTTGTAGCGCTCCTTGAGCTCCGGCATGCGCTGACGAAGGATCTTGACGAGCCGCTCAACCTGCCTGTTCCGCCCCATCATCACACCCCGACGACATCAGCTCTGCCTACAATGTTTAAAGCATGTGCAATGTTGGCGATAGGTTAAGGCATTCATGGACGACTGTCAATGGAAGAAGGCGGCGGGGGAAGGGAGATGCTTGACACTTCTCGTGCGGTAGGCGATGCTTAAAGCCTGCCCCACGAACACCAACCCACAAGGAGGTCCCCATGAAAATCGCGATCACGACGCCGACCGGAAACATCGGACGGGAACTGACGAAACGATTGCTCGACAGGGGGGGGCACGAGCTGATCCTCCTCGCGCGGAGCCCCGACAAGCTCACAAGGGAACAGGTCAGGGGAGCGAAGGTCGTCAAGGGAGATCTGGGCGACGCCGCCTCGGTCAAGAAGGCGACCCAGGGCGCCGACGCGCTCTTCTTTCTCTGCCCACCCAGCTTTAGCGTCCCCGACTACCGCGCCTACTACGTCGGGCTCGCCAAGAACGGCGCCGAGGCGGTGAAGGCCAACAAGGTCAAGCACACCGTGCTCCTCTCGAGCGTCGGCGCGCACCTGAGCCAAGGGACGGGGCCGATCCTCGGCCTCCACGACGCCGAAAAGATTTTTTCCCAAGCGACGAAGGGACTGACCATCCTGCGCCCCGCATGGTTCATGGAGAACCACCTCTGGCATCTCGATGAGATCAAGAACATGAACAGCATCTTCATGCCCCTCTCGGGGGATCTCACGGCGCCCATGATCGCCACCGTTGACATCGCCGATCGCGCCGCCCGCGTCATCACCGGCCCGGCGCCTTCCCGACCGACCATCGTTCCACTGCACGGCCCCAAGGACTACAGCCTGGACGAGTGCGCCAGGATCATCAGCCGGGTCATCGGCAAGGAGGTCAAGCACGTGCAGGTCCCGCCCGCCAAGGCGAAGGAGGCCATGATCGGCATGGGTGCCTCCGAGAACGTGGCCGACACGATACTCGAGATGTACGCGGCGTTCCAGGCGGGCACGCTCAAGGACGAGGCCAAGCGGTCGCCGGAGACGACGACGCCCACCACCTTCGAGACCTTTGTGAAGAACGTGCTCGCGCCACGCCTCAAGAGCTAGCGAAAAAGCAAACGCACGCAGTGCGTTTGCTTTAGAGCAATGGAACAATGGAGCAGTGGAAGAATAGATCGATCTTGGAGGCGAATTGCCCCGAGGAAGATCGAGGGGCGGGTCCGGGGACTACAATTGCCAGTGACGCGTTCCTATAAACCTCTACGCCATTGGCGCAATGCTAGCGATAAGTCAAGGCATTCGGCCCGAGGTGTCAACTTGGAAAAGCCGCCTACTGCCCCCAGAGCCCGCGTTGAGCCTGGTAAGCCTCGCGCTCGAGCGTCAGAAATAGCTCCCGATATCTTACGTTCGGCGGCACGGTCATCACCTGCGCGTAGCCGTTCCGAACCAGCCACGCATTGACGAACGTCCCATCCTCCAAGTACACGTAGGCCAGCAGTCGCCCGTTCCGATCCCGCTGGTCTACATCAAACTCCAGGAGGATATTATGGCCCCCCACCAGCCGCCGATTGGCCTCGGCGGCTTCCTTCCCCAGGGGCTCGACGCCCTTCGTCGGGTGCCTGGTCTCGGGTGTGTTTACGCCAATGTAGCGCACCTTCTCGTGCTTCCCGCGCACGCAGCAAATCTCGATGGTGTCACCGTCAACGACCCCGACCACCTGCACCTCGGTCTCGGCTTGAGCAAAGGAGAGGCTCGTCGGGGTCGGTGAGAGAACCCAAGCAAGAACGGCCGCAAAGAGGGCGTATGTCCGTATCGTCCTCATCTGCCATTTCCCCGTTTCCTACACGCCGTAAAAGCACGGA
>JAKEGQ010000035.1 GCA_022615475.1 Candidatus Methylomirabilota bacterium
AGGCAGATTGCCCAGCTGATCAAGGCCGAGGCGGGGCTTGAAGTGGGCTTTGCCGAATCGGGCGGCTGGGACACCCACGTCCAGCAAGGGACCACCACCGGTTCCTTCGCGCGGCAGGCGCAGGACCTGGCCCGGGCGATCACCGCCTTCTGGACAGACCTCGAACGGTACCAGGACGACGTGGTGCTCTTGACGATGACGGAATTCGGCCGGAGTGTGCGCGAAAACGGCTCTGGCGGGACCGACCACGGACGCGCCTCGTGTCTCTTCGTGCTCGGCAATCCGGTTGCCGGAGGACACGTGTATGGCACGGTTCCGTCGCTCGCCCCGGACGCCCTCGAAGAAGGTCGAGACCTGCCCGTCACGACCGATTTCCGCGGCGTCTTCTCCGAGGTCGCCGGCAAACATCTGGGCATTGCCCGAGACGAGATTCTCTTCCCCGGCTGGGCGGGGGCCCGGTTCCCCCTTCTGAGGGCATAAGCCGGCCCTACACCATCACCGTCTGCCGCCAAGCTGGCGACCCTCTGGGAGAGACCGAAGCCAGAGCATGGCGCAAATCCCCAGGCCCCCCCCGATTCCCAAGACGCTGAACGCCAACCCCCACGACCCTCGGGTCGGATCCGATGCGCCGGCCGTCACATCCAGCACCGCGCCAAAGGCGAGCGGCGCCACAGCGCCCGCCCCAAAGCCCAGCAGCGAACGCACCGCCAGTACCGAGCCGAGCTGCGCAGGCTCTACGACCTCTGTGATCCCCGCAGAATAGACCGGCGAGTCGCCCAAGGCCGAGAAGCCGTATACGAGGCCAACGAGCAGCAGCAGCCCCAGCGGGGCGGTCAGCAGCCAGCCAAAGGTGAATGAGCATATGGTGCTAGCCGTCATCATCGCAATGATGACCGCCGTTCGGCCCCAGCGGTCGGAGAGCCAGCCACCAACGCTGGCCGCGACAATCCCCATGATGTGGAAGAGGGCCGAGAGGTTGGCGCCAATGCCGGCCGAGCGGCTGAGATCCAGGCCGGTGGCGGCAAAGACCACAGTCAGGTAGGCAGGTGTCCACGCCCACATCCCAAAGAGCTCCCAGCAGTGAAATGTGTAGCCGGCCACCATCAGCTGGGCTGCACGGTTCCGGCGCATCGTGTCCGAAAACCTCGAGAGAGCGGGGGCTCTGGCGTGCTGCAGTGGCGCGCCCCGCAGGACCGCGGCGGTGAGCGCCGCGCCGACGGCCGGCCCCAGCGCAAGGGCGAACAGGGCCGCGCGCCAGCCAACGATCGCCATCATCAGCCCCGCCAACCCGAGGGCGATCGCATACCCTAATGAGGCGGACGCCAGGAACCACCCGATAGCCCACCCACGCCGTTCAGCAGTAAACCGCTCGGCGAGAAGAACCAGCCCCGGGGTGTAGGTCCCGGCCAGCGCAGCGGCGAGGACGGAGAAGAGGATCAGGGCTGAAAGATACCCATGGGTGAAGAGGGGCAGGGACAAAGCAACAGCGGCCGATGCGACGCTCGACCAGAGAAGGATGGGCCGGGCTCCCACCCGGTCGATCAGGGCCGAGAGGACCGCCAAAGAGACGGCACCGACGAGCTGAAAGGCGGATGAGATGGACCCTGCGGCGGCCCCTGACAGTTGCCACTCGCGCTGGACAATCGGCAGGATGGCCGGGTAGGCCATGAACATCATTGCAGCGCCCGCGCGTGCCCCACAGAGGCCCGCGAGCCACAGCGTACCGTGGGACTCACGAGACATCGCTCCGGCCTCCAGGCCGACGTGATCGTAGAGCGAATCACCCTACCCCCTTTGACCCGAAAACACAACGGTTTCACCCTTGACCTGACCGACTGCCGGCTGTGCCGCCTCCTTCCGGCACAAAAGATGCATTGACACTCTCCCCTGAAGGGCCCTATACTTAGTGCGACTTTAGCTTCTCACGGTTTTGGCGTGGGTTCGTGACGAGGCCGCGAGGACTGCAGTCCAGCGGCCTTTGTGTGTTAGAGGAAAGGAGAGAAAGGCATGGCAGCCCGAGTATACGTGGGCAATCTTCCCTTCAGCGTCGATGCAGAGCAGTTGCGCGCCCTTGTTGAGCAAGGTGGCCATAAGGCGCTGGACATCAAGATCGTCACCGATCGCGAGACCGGCCGACCCCGCGGGTTCGCCTTCGTGGAGATGGCGAGCGCCGACGAGGCGCAGGCGGTCATCGCGGCCCTGAACGGGCGCGACGTCGGGGGGCGTACGCTCACGGTCAGCATGGCCCGCGAGCGTGAGCCGCGGGGCGGCGGCCCGGGTCGTGGCGGTTTCGGCAGGGACCGCACCGGCGGGGGCGGCCGGCGGCAACGGTACTAAGACACCAAAGACTCGGAAGCCCGGGCCTGCCCGGGGGCCGAGCGCCCGCAGGAGAGAGGCAATCGCTCAGAGGAGAGAAGCATGACACGCCGGTTTGTGGTTCTCGCGCTCGTCCTCGCGTTCGGGCTGATGGGCTCCCCATGGAGCCCTGGTTCGGCAGCGCCGCCTTCGGCGCAGGACGCAGCGGCCCAGGTGAATGGCAAGAAGATTACCTACCAAGAGCTGAACGACGAATTTCTCACTCGCACCCGAGTCCCCTTTGACAAGGTGCAGGACGACCCGCAAGCGCAGCAGGCCCGAAAGGACCTATTACAAACGCTCATCGACGGCGAACTCGTGCTGGAGCAGGCAGAGCGACAGAAATTGACCGTGACACCCCAGGCGATCGATGAGCAGGTCAAAGGCATCCGGGCTCGCTTCCCCTCCGAAGAGGCCTTCAAGCAGGCCCTGAATGCGAGCGGCTTGACCGCGGAGCGCCTGAAGGCCAATATCAAGAAGGGAATGTTGCGCCAACAGCTCCTCAACAAGGAGGTCCTGGAAAAGGTCTCGGTCTCCCCGAAGGAGGTAGAGACCTTCTACAACGAGCATAAGGACATCTATGTCCAGGAAGAGGCGGTGCACGCCAGGCACATCTTGATCAAGGTGGCGCCTGACGCCTCTCCTGAAAACGATCAGAAGGCCAAGGAACGGGCGCAAGCCGTGCTGACCAAGGCGAAGAAAGGGGAGGATTTCTCGAAGCTGGCCGCGCAAAATTCTGAGGATTCCTCCAACAAGGACAGCGGAGGTGATCTCGGTTATTTCGGTCGAGGGAGGATGGTGAAGCCCTTCGAAGATGCCGCCTTCGCCCTCAAAGCCGGCCAGATCAGTGATCCGGTCCGATCCCAGTTTGGCTACCACATCATCAAGGTGGATGACCGAAAAGAAGCCAAGCGCCTCTCCTTTGCCGAGGCAAAGGACCAGGTGGAAAAGGACCTCACGAGGGAAAAGGCGAGGGTCCGCTACGGGGAATATGTCGCAGGGTTGCGCGAGAAGGCCAAGATCACCGTCAATCTGAAGTAGCCCGATTCCTGCTCTGGACCACCTCAGCCCCGACCAGATCTCGTTTTCTGCGCGGTCGTCGCCGGGCGATCGCGTTTGCTGACGGCAAGCTTCGGGCCCTTGGGGTAAGGTCCAGCGGCATTGTCTTTATTTTATCGCTGCGTCTCAGGGGAGGATCGACCCATGAGGAACTCCGCCCCGACAGCAGCTCATCCTCAAGCTCTGGCAACCCAATCCCTGTGGCTCCGCGATAAGAGGTGGGACCTCACGTTCGTCAGCCTCAGCGTGGTGCTCGTGGCGTTCCCTATCATCACGTACCTCTTCACCAATCAATTCACTCCACAGATTAACCATCTTCTCCGGACCATCGGCTCATCGTTCATTTGGGACGACGACGCGAGCCGGAATCTCGTCAACGCTCTCATCGCACTTTTCATCGGCGGGCCGCACATGTACGCAACGTTTACCCGGACGGCCTTTGATGGAGAGTTCACGAGGAAACACAAACTGGTCATGGGACTTTCCGTGCTGATCCCGGTGGGTGTCATCTATCTTGGGGTGACGAGCTTTCAGTTCTTGCTCACGTTCTTTTTCTTCTGGGCCTCCGTCCATATCCTCCACCAGATCGTGTTCATCATGGAATGTTACGACAAGAAATTGCGTCGGTCACTAACCCTCAGGGGACGCATGATTGATTACGCGGTCATCTTCTCAAGCCTCTTTCCCATTGCTATTTATAGGTTCGTCCATGGGGAATTTGCCATCGGCAGCAACGTGATTTTCTTTCCCGAGTTCCTCAAAGTCTCTGCAGTCTTCTATCTCGTCACGGCTTTTTTTGCAGTGGCCTTGCTCCTCTTCATCGCCAAGACGATGCGGGAAGTACGGCAAGGGGTCGCCCATTACCCGAAGATCCTCTTGATGTCTCTGACGATTGTCGTCTCCTTCTTCATTCCGGCATTTCGGAACCTCGATGTCGCATTCCAGGGATTTAACACATGGCACTCATTCCAGTATCTCGGTTTGACGTATTACATTAACCGGATCCGACACGAGCGAGGCGAAATTTCCAATGCGTTCATCGACAAGATCTCGCAGGAAGGGAAAGGCTGGCAGTACTACTTCCTCAACATCGGATTCACGGCTCTCGCCATCGGCCTCATCATGGTCCTGCTCATGTTCCGGGAGAGTCTGGGGTTGTCGTTCGACCAGTGCTACTACATCGTCGTCTTATCCTTCCTCCTGATGCACTACTTGCACGACCACGTGCTCTTCACCCAGCCCGAAGTTATCCTGACGAAATGACCTGGATTTTCACCAAGGTTTTCTTCCGTCCTGCCTCGGGGTCCAGGGATAAGACAAAAAGTCCTTGACAGCCCTGGGGAAGCAGGAAATATTTACGCTCACAGGAGTAAATGATGGAACCGGGGTAGGCATAGCTCCTAGCCCACCTCCGGCACAATCGACGGCGCATCAACCATTCCGACGCCCTCCCGGGTGAAGCACGGCCCAGAAGGGCGTTTTGTTTTTGAGAGGAGGGGCCATGAAACAAACGGGTATGATCCTTACCTGCGTGATCACTGTCGCGCTCGGCGGGTTTGGCATCCGAAGTCTTCACGCCCAACAGAAACAGGAGTATGTGCCAAAAGCTGAGACCGTGAAGCTCGTCGAAACTTCTCTCCATGGGGAGCCTGGGAAGAAGGTACAAATCAGATATTCCAAGCTCCCGCCGGGGTACGTTGGAGAGAAGCATTACCATTCCGGGCCCGTGTTCGTGTACATCTTGAACGGCAACTTCGCCATAGACGAAGCGGGAAAATCACGCCAGATATTCCAGGCCGGCCAAGTGTATCAGGAGCCGGTCGGCAAAACGATGCAGGCCAGAAATCTGAGCACCGGCGAACCCACCGAGATCCTGATATTCCAGGTCTACGGTGAGGGAGAGGCGCTGATGTACAAGGTGGAGTAGCCGGAGCGCCCTGTGCATGACGGCGAGGGGGCCAGACTTTGAAATCTGAACAATCTTCCGACTCGGTGTGTGGGTGCTCCGCTCAAGGGATGAGCCAAAGCAAGATCTGACCGTGGAGAGCGTCGAAGGGGGATGGTGCGGGGAGGGGGAGTCGAACCCCCACGGGCGCGAAGGACAAAGAGCTCTCTTGTGGCGCTACACTCCTTCTTTCGCCGCTAGATCGTGGAGAAATCGCTTATACTTCAGCCAGTCTCCCTCCGGCGCAAAGCGAACCAGCCTGACGCCATGGGGAATAGCTTGGGAGCCCGAGCGATAGTCCTTCCAGATCACCTGCCCCTGGGCGGTCACCTCCCCCGCGGGGAGCGCTAGCCGAAGGTGAAGCATGGTCCCCGGGACTATCATTTCGGGCAGCCAGATCAGGAGGCCGGTCGAGCCTATATCCGCCGTGGTCCCTTCAACTTCCCGGGTCCCCCCCCCATCCCCAGGAAGGATGCACCGGACCGGCAGGTGCGCCCGAAACCGGGCAGAGAGGCGTGGGCGCGCCAGGGTGCTGGGGTGTTCCCTTTCCAGAACCATTCTCACCACATAAAGCAGATTTTCCGGTGCAAGGGGCTTCGTCAGAAAGAACTCCGCGCCCGCATGATAGGCCTCCTCGGCGTACCGCAACTCCAGCGAGGCCGTGATTCCGACGACGGGAATTTCCCTGGTCACCGGATCCTGTTTCAGGCGTTGACAGGTTGTGATGCCATTTATTCCTGGCATGAGCATATCCAGGATGATAATGGCCGGGCGGGCGGCCCGGACCAGCTCGATCCCCGAGGGACCGTCGTGAGCTGACAGGACCTGGTAACCCGCCTTTCCGAGGACTATACCGACGGAATCACAGAATAGAGGATCATCATCAATGATGACAATAGAACCTTCATGCATGGGCACCACCTTTCTTTGTCTGCGCAAAGTCTCCGCTAGTATTCGCAATTTCTGTGCCATCGTCGGTGAGCCCGAGAGATGAAAATCCAGGAGATCCTGCTGCTGATCTCTCAGAAGCTGACGATTTCCTACCGGGGTCCGGCCTACCGGGAGTAACGCGCGGCTGCTCTGAAGACTCCGGGTGGCTTTTGCGGGATTTCCCCCCTCCAAATCCGAGTTTCACCCGATTCCCCAGCTTTCCATGGCGGTATAGAGTGCTATTCGGGTCTATAAACCCATAGTTCAGGGGGTCGATCAGTGCGCGTGTCAAAATCGTGATTGTTGACGATAATCAAACATTTCACACCGTCCTAAAGCGAATCCTCGTAAAGGACCCGAAGCTGAACGTGGTGGGTAGAACTCGGTCTTTGCGCGACTGCCCGGAAATCTGCCGTCTACTTCTCGGAAGCTGTCGAAGGTTTGACACCTATTGTCCTCTCCAGATCTCTTTATTTTCGAGCGGATTCCAATCAAAGCCTTTGGTACAGAGATTGCCAACTAGAGGACGGCCCCCCGACTGAGATCTGAACAGGAGTTTCCACTCAACCAGCACGGAGGCATCGTATGAAACCGCCCCAGGTTCTCATCGTGGGAGGTTCTCCAGAGGCTACGGCATATCTGCGCGGTCTGGTCTCCTCCTGTGCGACGACGGACGCGGTTCTCCCCAACGAGACCGATGTGCTCGAGCGGCTCAGCCGTGGGGGATACGATGCGGTCATTCTGCATGTAGAAGGAAACCCGAATGGCAACCATGATCTTCTTGTGACCCTCCATCGGAAGACTTCCAATATACCCGTTATCGTCATCGCTGAATGCACTATCGACATCGCCGAGTGGGCCGACGCCGGGGCCTTCGAGGTCTTGGGCAAGCCCCTCGACCGCGCGGCGGTGCGAGTCGTGCTACAGCGGGCGCTGACCTGGCGCCAGTGGTGTGTTGGCAACGGGTTCCTCCCCGCCAATACCCCCCCGCGCAAAGGCGCCCAACACTCGGCGGCGCTCATCGGCGATTCGGAGGCCATGCAGGCCGTCTATGATTGGGTCAGCAAAGTCGCTTCCTCCGACGCCAACGTCTGTCTCTACGGGGAGAGCGGGACGGGGAAAGAGTTGGTCGCCCGGGCGATCCATGACAGCGGCCGGCGCCGGGGCCGGCCCTTCGTCGTCCTCGACTGCGCTGCGATCCCCGAGGGCCTCATGGAGAGCGAGATGTTCGGTCATGTCCGGGGGGCCTTCACCTCGGCAGTCGGGGATCGGATCGGGGTCTTCCAGCTCGCCGACACGGGGACCCTCTTCCTCGATGAGGTGGCCGAGCTCCCCCTCCCGCTCCAGGCGAAGCTCCTCCGGGTGATCCAGCAGCGGGAGTTCCGGCAGGTCGGCAGAAGCACCCCCCTCCGGGTCGACGTCCGCCTCATCGCCGCGACCAATCAGGACCTCGCCGCCCTGGTGAAGGTGGGCCGCCTCCGGGAGGACCTCTTCTACCGGTTGGACGTCATCAGCATCGCGCTCCCGCCCCTGAGGCAGCGGAAGGAGGACATCCCGCTGCTCGTCGACCACTTCATCCAGCAGCTCAACCAGCACCGCGACCGGCCCCTCAAGGGGGTGACCGCCCGGACGCTCCAGCGGCTCCTCCAGTACGACTGGCCCGGAAATGTGCGCGAGCTGCAGAACTGCATCGAACGCGGCGGGGTCATGGCGGACGGGGACTTCATTGATGTGCTGCACCTGCGCGAGGTCCTGCACTCTGGCCTCCAGGCCGGCTCCCACCAGCACACGGAGCCCCGAGGCACCCTGCGCGAAATGGAGAAGGCGTACATCCTGAACGCCCTGCAGCAGACGCGGGGCAACAAGGCAGCCGCGGCGGCCCTATTGGGCATCAGTCTGCGGGGACTACATTACAAGCTGAAGCGACTCAAGGGGAAAAGCACTGAGGCAGAAGAAACTTAGGGTCATTTTTCCCTTCCCCAGCAGCTCTGCCGTGGCTGTAGGTCTGCGACCCGAACTTCCACCCTGGCAATCCCGGGAATATCCGTGCCAGACACCCGACTTAGATGGTGCCGGGAGGGGGAGTCGAACCCCCACGGGCGCGAAGGCCCAAGAGATTTTGAGTGTAAGTCTCGCCCAAGCAAATTCAATAACTACAAGCGCTTGGGTGTGTAGGACGCGGCAAAACGTACCCTTTCGTGACCCCAAAAACGCAACTTATGCGCAACCGGGTTGTGGAGTCAGGGTCGCGGTAGAGGGCATGCGGCAGCGGGCGAGATCTGTACATCGGAATAACCGATCTGAGATTTCTCGGGGGGCCCTTTGGCCCTTGGCTTGGGTTTTCGTGTGACCAGCCAGAGTCCGAGATGTTTCAAGATCGCTTTGATGACCCCCTGGTCCTCAATCACACTTGATAACTCGCATTTGCTCGTGGCATGTTGGGGCTACGCACCGGCTCCACGTCGGGCGTCGACTCGTCGGTCAGCGGCACGCCCGCGCGGTCTTCGCGCACGATCCGCGCGTAGAGTGAGAGCTTAGAGTCGAACAGGAACTTGAACAGCAGGCGCGTCCAGGAACCGTGCCAGAAGAGGCGGTCATAGAAGTTGGGGGCCGCCTCGCGGATGCGCGGGAGCTTGTCCCAGGCCACGGACGGAAAGTCGTGGTGCTCGTTGTGATACCCCACATTGAACGCCAGCTTGTTGAGCGGGCCGTAGTAGCTGAACGTCTCCTGGTCGCCGTCGTTAGTGATGTAATGCCGCTGGATCCAGCGCGCCCCCAGGGGGTGAAGGCCGATCGAGAACAGCAACGAGAAACCCATGTAGCCGAGCGCCTTGGGGCCCAGCACCAGGTACACCGCCACGTTGAAGCCCACCTGGCTGATCCAGTTCACCGCCGTCCACCCGTCGAACACCGGGATCTCCTTCAAGCGGAACGGGCGGACCATCTGGAAGAACGGGAACAGCAGGAGCCAGAGCGCCTTCCCGAACGCCGAGTGACCAATAAGGCGGGCCTCCCACTCGCTCGGCAGGTCCGCGTCGAGATCATACACGCCCTGGAACGCGTGGTGCTTGAGGTGATACTTCTTGAATGACACGAAGCTGGGGAAGAACAACGGCAGGTTGGCAAGCAGGCCCGTGAGCATGTTGGGCAGTCGTCGCCTGAAGATCAGGTTGTGCGTTGCTTCGTGAATCACCACGAAGAGCGCATGGTTGGCGAACGCGCCGACGACGTATGCCAGCCCGAACACCACCCACCATGAGAGGCCCTGCACCAACAACGCCACGAAGGTCTGGAAAGCCACGAGGCCGCAGGTCCACCAGAATGTCCTGGGGTTGGGGCCGATCAGCTTTCGAATGTGGGGGTGTTCTTTGAGGAGACGTTTCGTTCGGGCACGGTGGGGCTCAGGCACGGACGAACGCTGAAAGCCGTCAGGTAGCTTTGCCACTGGCGGTACTCCAGGTTGTTGGAGTAGTGAGTACTCCCTTTTGGACGAGAATAGGCTAACGAGACCAGCGCTTCGTGTCAAGACAAATGAGACCACAAATACGGCGGTCATACCACTATAATCAATGGGGTCGAGTTCGATCGATGTGAGAATGCATTAACGATACCGCAAGGAGTATCTACATGAAACAGATCTTCATCACCGGCCATGGCGGCCCGGAAAAGCTGAAAATCCAGGAAGCGCCGGACCCGACACCAGGCGAAGGCACCTTGCGCATCCGCGTAAAGGCCAGCGGCATCAACTTTGCCGACATCCTGGCGCGGCAGGGCCTGTATCCCGACTCGCCGAAGATTCCGTGCGTGGTGGGTTACGAGGTCTCCGGTACGGTGGACGCGGCGGGCAAAGGCGCCGACGAGTCCTGGGTCGGCAAGGATGTCATCGCAATGACGCGATTCGGCGGCTATTCGGATGTCGTGGTCGTTCCGGCAAACCAGGTGTTCGAGTGTCCGGCCTCGCTCACGCATGAGCAATGCGCAGCCATCCCGGTGAACTACCTCACGGCCTGGCAACTGCTGGTGGTGATGGGCTCACTCAGCAAGCATGAAACCGTGCTGATTCACAACGCCGGCGGCGGCGTGGGGCTGGCAGCGATCGACATCGCCCGCCACATTGGCGCGCGGATCCTGGGGACCGCGAGCACCGGCAAGCATGCCTTCCTGAAGCAGCGCGGGCTGCACGAGGCGATTGACTATCGCATGCAGGACTGGACGGTGGAGCTCAAAAGGCTGACCGATGGGCGCGGCGTGGAGCTGATCACCGATCCCATGGGTGGCAGCCACTGGAAGAGAAGCTATAAAGCGCTGCGCAGCACCGGGCGGCTGGGCATGTTCGGCATTTCGGCGGCGACTGAGTCAAGCCTGTTCGGGCCGCTGCGGCTGTTGCCGGTTGCGCTCGGCATGCCATTCTTCCATCCCATCCCGCTGATGAACAACAACCGGTCGGTCTTCGGTGTGAACCTGGGCCATATGTGGCACGAGGGACACAAGATCCGCGTGTGGATGGAAGCGCTGCTGCGCGGCGTGTCCGAAGGCTGGGTGCGGCCGCACGTGGACAAGGCCTTTGGCTTCGAGGAGGCCGGCGAGGCGCAGGCCTATATGGAAGCGCGGAAGAACATCGGCAAGGTGGTGTTGAGGGCCTAAGGAGGGGAAATGGCCGAAGAAGTCACAACGAAGAGCCGGATCCTTCCCCCTGTCTATTTCTTCTCGGCACTGATTGCCATGGTGGCCTTGCACTACCTCGTTCCAATCGCGCAACTTATCAGCTCGCCATTTCGGTACACGGGCATAGTTTTGCTGGTCAGCGCGATTGCGCTCGTGTTGTGGGGTGCGGTCCTCTTTCGACGAGCTGGCACGACCATCAAGCCATTCCAGGAATCGTCGGCGCATTGCTAGCGGGCCTTATCGGATAACGCGCAACCTGATGTACGTGGGGTTGGTTGGTGCTCTCCTAGGGGTTGCGGTTCTTCTCGGGTCTGTCGCACCGTTTTTAGTAGTTCCTGCTTTCGCCGCCCTGATCCAATCGAAATTCATTCGTGCTGAAGAAGCCGCCCTCGAAAGAACCTTTGGTAGTGTGTTCCTCGACTACAAATCCAAAGTGCGACGGTGGCTGTAATGGCAGCACGATGTGCAAGCACTGCTGAACGAGTGGGCTAACGGCTTGAAAGCATGGTGCCGGGAGGGGGAGTCGAACCCCCACGGGCGCGAAGGCCCAACAGATTTTGAGTCTGTCGCGTCTTCCTGTTTCGCCATCCCGGCCCCTGGCGATGAAAAATGAAAGAAGGGAAGCCTCGCGACTCCCCTTCCGGATGCAGAATTCCGAGAGCCTGCTGATAGTGGGGGCTATCTCACGGCCTTCTTCAGCTCCGCTCCCGGCCGGAAGCGGACGACCCTCGCTGCGGGAATCCTGATGGTCTTCCCGGTCTGGGGGTTCCGCCCCGTGCGCGCCTTGCGCCGTCCCGTGCCAAAGGTCCCGAACCCCACCAGCGTGACCTTCTGCCCCCTCTTCAGGCTATCCTTCACCGCCTTCAGCGCGCTTTGCAGCGCGTCCTCGGCGGCCCGCTTGGTTACCTTGGCATTCTTGGCTATCCGGTCAACCAGCTGCGCTTTCGTCATTTCTTATCCTCCTTCGATCAATCAAGAACACGAGAGCACCAGGGCGCATCGATCACGAAGAGACGCGAGTGCCGTTCCAACGTACCACCCCGAACACGGGCAAGGCCCGTTCCGACGAAGGAACGGGCCAAGGGAACCATTGCACGTTTTGTATTGGGTGACAAGAGTGGGAACAGCACTAGGCGTATATCAGAAAGCTCGAGCCGTTGTCAACGGATTTTCGCCGCTTCCGAATCCTTGCCGGCACCAGCCGCCCATCATCTTCCTACTTCAAGACGCGGGCCTTCTGGAGCAACTCTTCGAGACCCTTCCGAGCCGCCTGCTCCTCCTTGAGTCGGGCTTCTGCTTCTCCGAGCGCGGATGTGAGTCTCTTGACCTCATTCTGCAGATTCTGGATCTCCACACCCATCTTCGATTTCAGGTCGCCGAGCTCCGCTTGCAAGGTAGCCACCTGAGTGGACCCCTGCCGGGACTGCCAAAAGTATGCGATCCCGAACCCGATGAGGATTGCAACTGCGACGAGAACGACGACCGCCGGTGTTCTCATGACACCCCTCCTTCTCTTCCGTAGGGAGGGAGTCTAGCATCCCCGCCCGTGCCATGCAATACTCCCGCTATCCGCGGGGTCGCGCCCTTCCCCGGTACGGCTCTGACAGATAGCGCTCCGCCATCTCTTGGGCCAACCCCGGTCCATCGATCTCGAGCGCGCGGCGATACGATTGGACCGCCTTGTTCCGCTCTCCCTGCACATCATGAATCATTCCGGTCCGCGTGTGGGCCCACGCGGTGATCCAGGCGAACTTGACATTCTGCTGCTCGATCGCCTGACGGAAGAAGGTCAGCGCCTCTTCATGGGCGCCTGCATCCATGGCAATCTTGCCTCGGAGCTGCAGATACCTGGGGGTGAGCTCTGGAGGAAAGTGAGGTCGTTTCTGCTCCAGGGCGATCCGGATCGCCTCGGCCACGGAGAGTGCCTGGCGGGTCTGTTGCGTCTCGGAATACAAGAAGGCCAGGAGAAACAGGAATTCAGGATTCCCCGGGTATCGGGACGCGAGCAGCTCTGCGTAGGGGAGGGCCTCGGCGTATTGCTCTTCCCACCCGCTGAGGACGCGGGTCAGCGTGACCGCCGCCGGGACGGCAGTAAAGGTCCCCTCCCGTGCGGCCCGCCTGAGTCTGTCGAGTCCGCGCTCGCGGTCCCCGGTGGGAAGCACGAGCGAGACAAACGGCTTGAGCAGCGCCGGAACCCGAGAGACGGAGTAGTCGTACAGCCCCAGAGGCCAGAGTGCATCAGCGCGGTGCGGGTCCACTTCGAGGACGCGCGTAAAGAGTTGGTGGCTCGTCCGGATCCCTTGGTAGGCCTCGAGATAATTGTTCCGCGTCCGGTCCACCGCCCCCTTCACCCCGCGGATCATCCCCAGGGCCAGCATCAGATCCACATTGTCCGGCGTGGCCTGGAGCAGCGCCTCACCCCGCACCACCACCGGCCCCATGCGCGCAAGAAAGCGATCGAGCACCCGCTTGAATTCCTCTTCGCCGCGATCCTCTTGAACGGCCTGGTCCATATCGACGATCCCCTCCAGAAAGGGAGACAGCAAGTCGCCCCCCGGGAGGTCCTTGAGCTGCCGGAAGGCCTCCCGGGCCTCGACATAGTTCAGGTTCGCCATATGATCAGTCCCGCGCAAGATCTGCCGGGTCGAATCCGCCGTGAGGTGGAAGGATTCCCCGCCCTCCGCCGGGTGGAGCAGGAAGAGAACGAGGACAAGCCCAGTGATCACCTGCCTCATGGTGCGACCCTTCTGTCCGCTAGGGCCCGCCGCCATGCCGCGACCATGGCGGGATCGACGTCCACCAGCAGGACGCGCTGGAGGCGCCCTGCGGGAAACTGGCGAATGGCTGCAATCATGCTGACGGCCGCCGCCTGGTGATCGACCCCGCCCACCCCGGTTCCCATCCCCGGTAGGGCAATGGTGGCAAAGCCGCTGGCCTCCGCAAGACGCAGGGCAGCGGCCGTCGCCTTGCCCACATTCTCGACTGGGATCCGCATGGCTGG
Source organism: Candidatus Methylomirabilota bacterium (assembly GCA_022615475.1). Lineage (GTDB taxonomy): Bacteria > Methylomirabilota > Methylomirabilia > Methylomirabilales > CSP1-5 > CSP1-5. Next base: position 13,956 of record JAKEGQ010000035.1, read on the forward strand.
CCGCTCCATGGTCGGAGCATGGATGATCCCCCGGAACCCCGTCTTGCCGCCGCTCGTCACGATCGCCCCGCCCACAGGAGTCGGTGCCTGTCGAACGGCTTCCTCCTCCACCTGCAGGCCAGCGGCCCGCTTGATCGCACCGGCCACGCCGCCCCCCATCCACCCCTGGCTGTTGGCGGCATTGACAATGGCCTCGCAGGTGGCCTCGAGAATACTTCCCTGCTGAACCTCGATCTGCACCATCGATTGACCCGGGATGAGGTCGGTGGTAATGATAATATGATACGGTATGTCCATCCCACCCCCAAAAGGAAATCCGGCATGGAGGTGACGGTCCTCGGGTCGGGGACTTCCATTCCATCGGCCGAGCGGGCCTCGCCGGGTTACCTCGTTCAGGTGGCGAATGAGTCACTCCTGCTCGACGGCGGCACCGGCACCTTGCACCAACTGGTTCGGGCTGGCGCGCGCCTCGAGGGGCTAGATCGAGTGCTCTACACCCACTACCACCCCGATCACGTGGGGGATTTTCCCCACCTCCTCTTTGCCCTTCGTAGCCGCGAGATCGGGCGGCACCGTCCCCTCTGGGTGGGCGGGCCGGCAGGGCTCAAGCGCCACTACCACTTCCTGGGCGAACTGTACGGCTCATGGGTGACTCATCTGCCTTTCGTGCTCGAGCTCACCGAGCTCAAGGCGGGGACGCTTGACTTGGGCGGGTGGCGCCTGACGGCGCGGCCCGTTCCTCACACCGATGTCAGCCTGGCGTATCGCATAGACGCTGCTCAAGGCTCCGTCGTCTACTCCGGTGACTCCGACTACTCCGAAGACCTGATCCGCCTCGCGAAAGGCGCCGATCTCCTCATCCTCGAATGCGCCTTTCCGGACGACCAGAAGGTCGCAGGGCACCTCACGCCGAGCCTGGCCGGAGAGATCGCAGCGCAGGCCGGCGTGAAGCGGCTGCTGCTCACCCACTTTTCTCCGGCCTGCGTGGGGCATGACCTGCTCTCTCCCTGCCAGAAGCAGTTCCCGGGGGAGGTCCTGTTGGCCCGGGACCTGATGCGGCTCACCGTAGGCGACGGAGGGAGGCGATGACTGCCCGCGATCGGTTGATCCTCGCCCTGGACCTCCCCTCGTTGGAATCGGCCGAGGAGATAGTCAAGCAGATGCAAGGAACGATCCATCTCTTCAAGGTTGGCCTCGCCCTGTTCACTGCCGCGGGTCCCCGAGTGATCAACCGAATTCATGAGGAGGGAGGACGGGTCTTTCTGGATCTCAAGTTCCACGACATCCCCCAGACGGTGGCCGCCGCCGTGGCGAAGGCCGTCGAGTGGAGGGTCTTCATGCTGGACCTCCATGCGGCAGGGGGGCGAGAGATGATGCAGGCGGCGGCGCAGGCCGCCGTCGAAAAGGCCGAGGCCATCGGCATCGAGCGCCCCCGTCTGATCGGGGTCACCGTCCTCACGAGCTTGACCCAGGGCGATCTCCAGACGCTGGGCATCGGTTCGGGAGTCGAGGAGCAGGCGCTCGCCCTCGCCAGCCTGGCCAAGGAATCAGGACTCGACGGGGTGGTCGCCTCGCCTCACGAGGTTCGAGCCATCCGCCGACGGTTCGGCCCCGACCTCCTCGTGATCGCGCCGGGTATCCGACCGAAGGCGGCGCAGCCCGATGACCAGCGCCGGATCGCGACGGCCCGCGAGGCAGTCAGGGCGGGTGCGGATTACGTGGTGGTGGGGCGTCCGATCCTCACCGCGGCGGATCCGGTAGCGGCCGCGGAGCAGCTCGTGGCGGAAATGGAGACGCCGTGAAAGGTCCGCGGCAGACCTTCGATGTCCACTGAACTTCAAGGGAGACGATCATGGGCTACCAACACTTGCAGGTCGAGACCGCCGATGGCGTGACCACGATTACCATCAATCGGCCCCAGGCCTTGAACGTGTTGACCCAAACCACGATGGAAGAACTCGAGCAGGCCCTTGTTGCCGCCCGCCAGGACCCCGCCGTCAGGGTGGTGATCCTGACGGGATCGGGGGAGAAGGCCTTCGTGGCCGGTGGCGACATCCGTGAGGCCCAGGGTGCTCTCGCCGCGGGGGCTACCGCGGCCCGGGAAACGTTCGCCCGCAGAGGCCTACGGCTGATGGCCGTGATCGAGCGCCTGGGCAAGCCGGTGATCGCCGCGGTCAACGGATACGCCTTGGGTGGTGGCTCTGAGATCATCCAGGCCTGTCACCTGGCCCTCGCCGCCGACACCGCCAAGATCGGCCAACCCGAGATCAATCTCGGCTTCAACCCGTGCTGGGGCGGAACGCAGCGCCTCCCCCGGCAGGTGGGGCGTAAGCATGCCATGGCGCTCATCCTGACCGGAGAGATGATCGACGCCCAGGAGGCATACCGGATCGGCCTCGTGAACAGGGTGGTCCCATTGAAAGACCTCATGGCCGAGGCGGTGAAGCTCGCGCGGCTCCTGGCGAGCAAGTCCCCGACGGCGCTGCAGCTCTGTCTCGAGGCCGTGAACCGCGGATCCGAGATGGCGCTCGATGAAGGCCTTGAATATGAGGCGACCCTCTTCGCCATGGCGGTCGCATCCGGGGATGCCCAGGAGGGAACGCAAGCCTTCCTGGAGAAGCGCAAGCCCGTCTTTAGAAGCCAATGAAGGAGGCAATCAGCGATCAGCAGTCCGCTACTGGGCAATTTCGGATTTCGAAGGTCGACTTTCGGATTGAGGACCTAGTGCACCGCCGGCCAAATCCGAAATCCGCAATTGCAAATTCGAAATGCCTTGCCTGCACGGCTGATGGCTGACAGCTAACAACGATGGAGCTGTTCGAACAACCCAAGGGACGAGAGCGCAAGGATCGGGCGCCCCTCGCCGATCGGATGCGGCCCAGGACGCTCCAGGAGTTTGTGGGGCAGACGCACCTGTTGGGCGAGGGCAGGGTCCTTGCCCTCGCGCTGGACCGCGGCGAGGTCCCATCGATGATCCTCTGGGGGCCCCCGGGATCGGGCAAGACGACGCTCGCGTATCTGATCGCCGAGCGAATGCGGGCGGCGTTCGTCCCCTTCTCCGCGGTCACCGCCGGCATCAAGGAGATCAAAGAGGTCATGAAGCAGGCCCAGTGGCATGCAGAGCGGGAGGGGCGGCGGACCATCCTCTTTGTCGACGAGATGCACCGGTTCAATAAGGCCCAGCAGGACGCGTTTCTCCCCTATGTGGAAAAGGGGACGATCATCCTGATCGGGGCCACGACGGAGAATCCCTCCTTCGAGGTGGTGGCGCCGCTCCTCTCACGGGTGAAGATCTTTCGCCTCAACCCTCTCTCGGAGCCCGAGCTTGACCTGATTGTCCATCGCGCCCTGGAGGACCAGGAACGGGGCCTGGGCACCCTGAGGCCACAGCTCCCGCCCGAGGGCCTGCAGCATCTGCTCCGCCTGGCCTCGGGCGATGCTCGCACGGCCCTCAATACGCTCGAGCTGGCCGCCCAGATCGCCCCCAGAAGTCAGGACGGCACGCTCGAGATCACCCTCGCCGTCGTCGAGGAGGCGGCTCAGCGCCGAACCCTCCTCTACGACAAGGGAGGCGACGAGCACTACGCCCTCATCTCCGCCCTTCACAAGAGCCTCCGGGACGGTGACCCCGACGCGGCGCTCTACTGGCTGGCCCGCATGCTCGCTGCCGGGGAAGATCCCCTCTACATCGCACGGCGGCTCATTCGCGTCGCCTCAGAGGACATCGGTAACGCCGATCCGGCCGCCCTCTCGGTGGCGGTGGCGGCGAAAGAGGCGTACCACTTTCTCGGAAGTCCGGAAGGCGAGCTGGCCTTGGCTCAGTGCGCCTGTTATCTTGCGACCGCCCCGAAATCGAATGCGGTCACCCGCGCCTACGAAGAGGTCCGGCGTGATGTAGAGCAGGGGCCCATCGCGCCGGTGCCGCTCCATCTCCAGAACGCACCGACCCCCCTCATGACAGGCCTGGGCTACGGCGTTGGCTACCGATACGCGCACGACGCCCCGGATGCCCTCGTGGACCAAGAGCACCTGCCGCCCGGGCTAAAGGGCCGCACCTACTACCAGCCCACGGACCGAGGCTACGAAGCCGAGATCCGGCGGCGGCTCGCGGAGTGGCGCAGGCGACTCACAGAGCAATCTCCCGACCCACACGCCGAACCGCGCGGCTGAGCCTCCGAAGCCATCCAAGGGGCCGCCCGCCTCGATTGTCGAACGACTTTCCCCTTGACACTGATACACCTCTTTGGTATAGGCATACTATTCCCATTCCCACCCGTTGTCATTCCCTCTTGATCTCATTGTGCCAGGCGAAAGGAGGTGACCCTATATGACCAAGGCCGATCTTGTCGCCACGATGGCCAAAGCGTCGCGAATGACCAAGAAGGCCGCCGAGACCTCTCTCGAGACTGCGCTGAAGTCGATTCGAGACTCACTCAAGAAGGGGAAGAAGGTCACGTTGGTAGGTTTCGGTACGTTTTCGGTCGCCAGGCGAGCGGCCCGGAACGGTCGGAACCCGCAGACCGGAAGAGCCATCCGCATCCCGGCAGCCAGGGTTCCACGGTTCAAAGCGGGTAAGGACCTCAAGAATGCCGTAAGATAGTCTTCCTCCAAGATACGGGATAAAGCCGGAAGGGTACCCCCTTCCGGCTTTTCTCTTTTCTTTTTCCGCACCGTGCACGACTGCTACTCGAGCAAGGCCCTGACCGCTGCTGACACGTCGGGGGCCGCCATCACCGCGGAGATCACGGCGACCCCATCCGCCCCGGCGGCGAGAATCTCTGTGCGACGTGCTGCCGTGATCCCGCCAATCGCGAAGATCGGCAACCGGATATTGGGCCGGACCTCTCGGAGCAGTTCGAGGCCCAGGGGAGGACCGTACGAGGCCTTGGACGGCGTGTAGAAGATGGGCCCCAGGAGGATAAAGTCGGCTCCCCCCTGCTGGGCCTCTTTCGCCTCGGCGAGCGAATGACAGGAAACGCCCAGCAGCCGTGTGGGGCCCAACAGACGACGGGCGACGGCGGGCGGAAGACCTCGTTGGCTCAAATGGGCCCCGCTGGCGCCGGTGGCCAGCGCCACATCGATTCGGTCATTGATGAGCAGCAACCCCCTGGCGGGCGTGATGAGTTGAAGGAGGCG
>JAKEGQ010000222.1 GCA_022615475.1 Candidatus Methylomirabilota bacterium
CCCATGGATCCATCCCTCTCCCCCGGTTCGCCACAGGGCCAGTCCCTCTACCGCGAGGAGGATCAGACCGGCGATTCGAAAAAACTGGCGGCTGATGGCCTTAAAGGGGATCAAGAGCAGCGCCACCATGCCGCCAACCGCGACCTGGTGGAGGAAGGAGACGAAGGCGCGGCCGAGATCGTCCATGGCCCCTAATTCGCCTGGGCCTTCATCGGTCTCTCCTCCATGGGCTCGACCTGCAGGGTCCTCTCCATGGAGCAAGTCCTCGCCCACGCGTCGAACAGGAATGGAGGGGGGGAAGGTGGCCTCGATCAAATTTTCTGGTAGATTTTTCCGCCGCTCTTCACAAACTCGGCCGCCTTGGCCTGCATCCCCTTCTCCAGGGCCTCGGATTCGGGGATCCCGTGACTGGCGGCGTAATCTCGTACATCCTGTGTGATCTTCATCGAGCAGAAGTGCGGGCCGCACATTGAGCAGAAATGCGATACCTTGGCCGCCTCCGCGGGCAGGGTCTCGTCGTGAAGTGCCCGGGCGCGGTCGGGATCCAATCCGAGGTTGAACTGATCCATCCAGCGGAACTCGAAGCGCGCTTTTGATAGGGCGTTATCGCGTATCTGTGCGCCAGGATGGCCCTTGGCCAGATCCGCGGCGTGCGCCGCGATCTTATACGCGATGATGCCGTCTTTCACGTCTTCCTTGTCCGGCAGTCCCAGATGCTCCTTGGGGGTGACGTAGCAGAGCATGGCACAACCGTACCAGCCAATCATTGCCGCCCCGATCGCCGAGGTAATGTGGTCATAGCCGGGCGCGATGTCCGTGGTGAGGGGACCCAGGGTATAGAACGGGGCTTCGGCGCATTCCTCCAGCTGCTTTTCCATGTTGATCTTGATCAGGTGCATGGGGATGTGACCGGGGCCTTCGATCATGGTCTGCACGTCGTGCTGCCACGCGATATGGGTCAGCTCGCCCAGGGTTCGGAGTTCCGCGAACTGGGCTTCGTCATTGGCGTCGTAGATGGACCCGGGACGCAGGCCGTCGCCGAGGGAGAAGCTGACATCGTACGCCTTCATGATCTCGCAGATCTCCTCGAAGTGGGTGTATAGAAAGCTCTCCTGGTGGTGGGCCAGACACCACTTGGCCATGATGGAACCGCCGCGCGACACGATGCCGGTCATGCGTCTCGCGGTGAGCGGGATATACGCCAGGCGCACCCCGGCGTGAATGGTGAAATAATCCACCCCCTGCTCGGCCTGCTCGATCAGGGTGTCGCGGAATATCTCCCACGTCAACTCCTCGGCCTTGCCACCGACCTTCTCCAGTGCCTGATAGATGGGGACCGTGCCGATCGGGACTGGGGAGTTTCGGATGATCCATTCGCGGGTTTCATGGATGTGCTTGCCGGTCGAGAGATCCATCACCGTATCCGCGCCCCAGCGGATCGCCCAGGTCATTTTCTCGACCTCCTCCTGAATCGAGGAGGTCACCGCAGAATTACCGATATTGGCGTTGATCTTGACCAGGAAGTTCCGCCCGATGATCATCGGCTCGCTCTCGGGGTGATTGATGTTGGCCGGGATAATCGCGCGGCCCCGCGCTACCTCCGAGCGGACGAATTCCGGGGTGATCATGCGGGGGATGTCGGCGCCGAAACTCTCGCCGGGGTGCTGCTGCGCAAGAAGCTCTCCCAGATGCTCCCGCCGCTGGTTTTCCCGAATGGCGATGAACTCCATTTCTGGGGTGATGACGCCGCGCCGTGCATAGTGCATCTGGGTCACATTCATTCCCCTCTTGGCACGGCGCGGCTTCCGTGTGCAATGGAACCGCAGCGCAGCCAATTCGGGGTCGGTCAGGCGGCGGCGGCCGTACTCCGAACTGGGACCAGGAAGCCCTTCGGTATCGTTGCGCTCGAGAACCCACGGTTCGCGCAGGGGGGGCAGCCCAGAGCGAGTATCAACCTTCACCGCAGGATCGGTGTACGGCCCCGAGGTGTCGTAGACACAGATGGGCGGGTTCTTCTCCATGGGCCCAAGACCGGCAGGCGTCTCGGACTGGGTGATCTCCCGCATCGGCACCCGGATGTCAGGCCGGGAACCCTCCACATAGACTCTTGTCGAATTCGGGAATGGCTGCGTGGCGGCGCTATCACCTTGGGCAACTGCGCCGGCAAACTCGGCACTCACCTTCATGCTTCACCCCTCGGAAAGGCATCTCCCACGCCTGGCACCGCATACGCGAGCCACGGAGAGATGTCCACATGGATGCCTCGGACTCCCATCACGCTCCGGCCGGAGGCCCGCGTCGCGCTACGGCAGCTCGACGAGGACATCTGCTCCCTCGACCTTTACGTTGAAGCTCGCGACGTTGGCCGCCGGGTTCCTCACATTGGTCCCGCTGGTCACATCGTATTGCCAGCCGTGCCAGGGACAGGTGACGGTGGCTTCGTCCAATGCGCCCTCCCCGAGCGGGCCGCCCCGGTGGAGGCAGGTGTTGTGGATCGCGTAAAACCTCCCACCCACGTTAAACAGCGCGATCTGTTCGCCATCTGCCTGAACGATTTTCCCCTCTCCGGGGGCGACGTCGCTCACCTGAGCTACCTTGATCTTCCGAGCCATTGCGCTCCCCTTCTGCGAGAAGCGAACAGATGTCCTTCTCGAAAAAAGAAGGCGCCAGGGGGTCCTCCGGCGCCTCAACCCACGCGTTTCCCGGCCTCTCCCTCCGCTGGTATTATCCAGATCAGGTTCGACGGTCGTCCCGCGACTCCCGGGACCTCTCAGCTCGCCTCCGCGAGCTCCCGTAGCCCTTTCGATTATAGCTCTTTTCTAGCAGCTCGCTCCGAGCTTGTCAACTCCCCCCTCTCGTTCTTGGGTCCCCCCAGGACCAGCTCATGCTCTCTTGGAGTTCCAAAGACTACGGAAGGTGCGGGCGCTCGCTTAGGAGGGTTGGTACGTGTCCGGGGTGGATGTATTCTGGGGGGCACGGGAATTTACGCTGCGGGCTTAGGCCCGCCAGGCTTCCGCGCTGTGCGAGAGTTCACGCGGACAATCCAGACAACAGAGACCGGCTCAGAAGTCGGTGACTGATTCTTGGTCTCTGTCTCCTTCGCTTGGAGGCATTCGGGGCATTCCAGGCCTTGATAAAGGCCATGGAAGCTACACAAACCCTCGGGAATTTCGAGGATCGGACTCATGGGCATACGTCCCTGGTGAACGATCAGGTCAGCGGCAACCGCGGCCACGCCGGTCGTTCGTGTCTCCTTCCATTGCAAGGCGGATGCCGCGGCGGCAGCGAAAGCGCGAGGCGGGCAGGAAGAGGGGAAAGGCAAAAAAACCGAGGGCCCCCTTGAAGGGGGCCCTCGGTTGAAACCACCCTAAAGGCGCAGCAACGCTACGGCTTAACCACCCACCAGCGATTCCCTACTGCCTGGCCTGTGGTGTCGCCCGCCTTCTGGTCCTTGGCATAGTAGTACAACGGCTTCCCCTTGTACGCGTACTGCTTGGAGCCGTCATCCCGGGTGATGACACTCAGAGGAGCGGCCGCTGCCGGGTCCCCCGCCTTGGGGGCAAAGGGCGGCCAGGCCTTTGCGCAGCCTTCGTTACACGCGCTCTTCCCCGGCTCCTTGTCGTTGTCGAAGATGTACAATGTCATCCCCTTGGAATCCACGAGAAAGGTGCCGAGATCTTTCGCCGTGGCCGTCTTGAGGGGGGCGGGGACGGCTTGCTGGGCCAGGGCGGAACCCACCACGATGGCCGAAAGGCCGAACGCCAGCGCCGTAAGCATCACAAGAAACGATCTGCGTGTCGTGAACATCGAAGCTACCTCCTGAATATGAGCCAGACCGGGTTGCCATATTCCATGTGTCTCGTGGTCAACCAGGCTACCCCTTTCCTCCGGGCGCCTCGAGCGTGAACCTCGTCGGGCCTCACCTCCTCTCTAAAACCTCTCAGGTCGAACGGCCAGCGACTACCCCTCTCTGACGGACCAGTGACCAAAACTATTCCCGAGTTCCGGCAGGCACGCTCAAGAGGGATGAGGTCGATGGCGCCGCCCTCTACCGTGACCGCGCTCGGGGGGCCGGGACGGAGGGGTGGTCTTCAGGAAGAGTTCATCCCCGGGCCACTCCACCGGGATCTTGTGACCAATCAGGGTCTCGATCGCCGGCAGGGCAAGGACGAATCCCTCGTCGGCCAGCGTGATGGCCTTCCCCGACGCTCCCGCCCTAGCGGTCCGGCCGATGCGATGAACATAGTCCTCTGGGTCCTGAGGCACGTCATAGTTGATGACGTGAGTCACCCCCTCGACATGGAGACCACGGGAGGCAACATCAGTCGCCACCAGGATCGGAAGCTCACCTCCCTTAAACGCCTTTATGACCTTGAGTCGCCTCCGCTGATCGAGGTCGCCCGTGATGGCCTGGCTCTGGTAGCCGTAGAGGGTGAGTCGATCGGCAAGCCGTTGGGCAGCCCCCTTGGTATTCGTAAAGATGAGAATCCGCTCTCCCCGCTCCCGCTTGAGAAGCCCGAGGAGCAGAGGAAGCTTCTCCTCTCGGGCCACATGGTAAAGAACCTCTTCCACCTGGGTGACCGTGATCTGTTCCGGGGTGGCAGAGACCTTGACGGGATTGTTCATGAACTCGTAGGCCAACTCCATCTCCCGATAGCCCAAGGTCGCCGAGAAGAGGAAAGACTGGCGGGCGTGGTAGGGTGGCATGCGGCGCAGGATATACCGGATATCCTTGATGAAGCCCATGTCGAACATCCGGTCCGCCTCATCGATCACTAACACCTCAATGGCCTTGAGACTCCACACTCGCTGTTTCAAATAGTCGATGAGGCGGCCGGGGGTTCCCACGACGATGTCCACCTTTTTCGACAGGGCCTCCCGCTGCCTGTGGTAGTCGATCCCCCCGTAGACTGCGAGGACACTCAGGGGGGTAAACTGCCCGAGAAGCCGAGCATCCTCATAAATCTGCACCGTGAGCTCTCTGGTCGGCGCGATGATGATGGCCCTCGGGGCACCCGGTGAGGACACCCGGCCGCTGCGCAAGAGGCGAGTGAAGCAGCCGACGAGGAAGGCCGCCGTCTTCCCGGTCCCGGTCTGGGCCTGCCCGGCGACATCTTTCCCCTGGAGTATCAGCGGGAGAGTCAGTTCCTGGATGGAAGTGCAGTGGGTGAAACCGGCTGCCTCGATTCCCTGCAGAACCGGCTCGGGAAGATCGAGGGTCCGAAATGCAGCCGGCATGGCGATTCCGCGTTTCCCCGCCTCATACATCCGCACTACATGGCCTTGCGGACCTTCAGAAAGAGATCGGCCAGCTCCTGGTCGCCCGCGTCGGCCACCAGGAAACAGGCCATCCCCTCCTGCTTCCAGACCAAGACCTGGAGAGAATCGATCTGGGTGTGGTAAGGGTGGAAGGATTCAACCTGCAGCCCGTTCTTCTTCGGGACCTTGATCTCTGGGGCAGAAACACACTGGAGAGAGCTCGCCGATCCGTGTCGATCGGTATAGAGGAGGGCGACCCCCTTCCGGTCCCCAGCCACCACGGGGCGTGCATTCATAAGAGCCAGTTCAGAATCACCCAAGAACAGGGATGTGACAGGAAGGCCAAGCTGCTCCGAGACCTGGCGGGGAAGCTCCCCGGATCCCCCCGCACCGACATCGTGGAAGGCGGACAATTCCTGCTTGAGGACCATCTCGCGATGCTTCTGCGTGGCTTCACGGATAGAGGTACGGAGGGGGTCCCGTCGCGTCAGGACCATCATTGAAGCGGCCACCGCCAAGAGCAACACCGCGGCGGCGGCTACCCAGCGCCACCTGACCCAGCTCGGGATTCTTATCGAGGCTTTCCCCTCGAGCTGCCGCTCTATCTGAGCGCGGAGAGCCGCCGACGATCGGTATCGGGCCACCTCGCGGAGCCGGCGGGAGAGGGCCTGCTCCTCCGCTAGCTCCATCTGACAGGCCTCACAGCCTGCCAAATGACTCCCAAGCTCAGCGACAAGGGCCGGAGGGAGGATGCCCTGAAGGAGCTGCGGAATGCACTCTCGAGATGTCTGGCAGGTCACCACTATCCCTCATTCTTTCCTTCGGGAGCGTAATCCTTCAGGAGCTGTCGTAGGACCCGGCGGGCCCGGAATATCCGCGACTGCACGGTGCCGAGCGGGCAGCCCATGACCTCGGCAACCTCCTCCCAGGTGAGCCCTTCGACCTCCGCCAGCAGGATGGTGATTCGCCACTGCTCGGGTAGGGCTTCCAGGGCCCGATTGATGTCGGCCGCCACCAGAGGCCGGAGATGCTCGATCTCGGCATCCTCAAGAATCCGCTCCGGCTCTCCAGACGCCTGGGGGACGTCCCCCCCCTCACCGGAAGTTTCCCGTTGCCGCTTCCAGTACCCGTCGATGAAGCTATTCCTCAATATTCTATACAGCCAGGCGGTCAGGGTTGTTCCCCCCCGAAACTGATCCCGGGCCTTCAGGGCCTTGAGCGCCGTCTCCTGGACGAGGTCCCCGGCATCATCCGCGTTCCGGGTGAGCCAGCGAGCGAGGTTGTAGAGGCGGTCGAGATGCTCAAGGATCAGCCGCTCGAACTGTGGCTCGTTGTCGGTCGCTGAAGACCTAACCAAGGAAGAGCGCCCGAAGCGTGCGAAGACTCTCCCCGATCCGTGGACCGTACCAGGAGAGGAGCTTGCCGTCGACGAAGTGGACGCGGCCAGTCGCCAAGGCCGGGATGAATCCCTCGAAGGGCTGGAAATCCGCGAGGTGTCTCTGATGAAAGGGGTACGGCTCATCCGGGAGGAGGATGATCTCGGGCTTGCAATCCGCGACCTCCGCCAACGAGATCTTGGGGTACCGGTCGCTCTTGGCGGTAAAGACATTTTCCCCTCCACAGGTCTGCAGCACGTCATGGATGTACGTATCGTGATTGACAGACATGTACGGCCTGCGCCAGATGGGACAGAAAACCCGCAGCCGTCTTTGCCCTCTCACCTCCTGCGAGACCGCTCGGTAGATCGCCTCGAGAGAGGCCGCGATGGCGCTGGCCCGCCCCTCGGTCCCCGTCAGGGAGCCGAGCTCTCTGACCATCGCGATGCCTTGCTCCACCGTCCGGGGGTACGTCGTGTAGACGCCAATCGCCATCGCCTCCAAGGCGTCAACGTCCTCGCGGCGATTCTCCTCCATATTGGCGATGACCAGGTCAGGCTCGAGAGATTGAATCCCCCTGAGATCCGGATCCTTTTGTCCGCCGACCCTCGCCTTGGCCGCCACACCGGCCGATGGCTCGGTGCAGAAACGGGTCACACCGACGAGACGCTCCTCGAGGCCCAACGCAAAGAGGGTCTCGGTGATGCTCGGGACGAGGGAGATGATCCGGGAAGGCAAAGCGGGGAGACGCACCCGCCTCCCCGCTGCATCCACGACCTCACATCCCATCAACCATCTTCCCCCAGCCCCGCTCAACCCCGACGGAACCGAGAGGCATGGGCGAAGAACCTCTCATTGGTAGTGGTGGAAGATGTTGAGGGCTCTCCGGGCAAACGATGCCGTCAGGAACATATCCTTGAAGAAGGCGACCGCAAGTCGCCACGGTCGAATATGCCAAAATCGCCAACCGCGGAGATGCTCCCAAGTCCTCGCCCACACTCTTTGTAAGTCCTGTCGCGAGTAGACAAGCTGGTTCTTCAAAGGATCAAACTTCACATACTGGAGCTTGACCCCTGACGGAAGTCTCTCCCTGAAGCTCGAGTAGGCCTCCCGCCACTCCTGAAGGTTCAGGCCCTGCCAGGCCTGCTTGTGCACATCATACAGGTGGTCCAGCCATTTTGCCGGTCCGTCGTCCGCCACGAGGTGCCGACGGAGCCTGAGGATCTTCGCCTGGAGACCCTCCCACTTGTACAGGAAGGCATCCAGATCCTTGCGGCTGATCAGGATTTTCGAGGCCAGATCATCAAAAGGATCGAGCAACGCCCTGGCCTTGGCCGGCAGGACCGCCTTGGCGCTGGTGTACGCCTTGTGCCACTCGGCGATCCGCAGGGTCTCCCATATCTCTCCCTGGACCCGCTGAATCTCCCCGGAAAAACGCCTTTCCGCCTCACTCCGCGGACGAGTCTGCAGCCAGATCTCCTCCATCTCTTTCAGGAAGCGGGCCCACGACATGAAGAGACGGAACACCTCCTTCGTCCGCTTCCAGAGATGGACCGGCAACGGGTCGATGGCGAATCCGGGTCTGCGGGATCGCCGGTCCTTCAGACCGAAAAAGCCGGCGATCATCGGATGCTGCTTCTCGATCAGGGATGCGTTCTTGTACCAGATCAGATTGATCATCAGGTTCCAGTATGTGAGGGGGCGATGGCTCCACCGGGAGAGGATCTTGGCCAGGTTCTCCTTGCTGTAGAATGCCTTCCACGCGTTCTCGTAGGCCTCGGTCCATTCTTCAGTCGTCATATGGGGATGACGGACCGTGGCGTGGAACGAATCCCGCTTGTTGAAATCGGGATCCATCCATTCCCCCCGCTTTTTCATCTCCACGTGATCATGCGAACCCGGCAACGGCGTCAGCATAAAGAACGATGCAACGTCGGGCTGGATCACATCCATCAGATATTGGATGTCGCGGGGGAGCTGCTCCTTCGTGTCGAAGGGAAGGCCGATGATATACCCGACATGCACGACCACACCCGCCTCGTGCCACTCCCGCCTGATGTCCACGTACTCTTCGACCTTGTTCTGCCCCTTCCCCTCGGCCTTCAGGTTTTCCGGATTGACGCTCTCCATGCCAATGAAGACCTGGGTACATCCCGCCTCGGCGGCCAGACGCACGAAGTCCTTCGGCTTGCGTGCCAGATCCACCTGCATCATGAAGGTAATATTGAGTCCTTCCTGGCGGAGCCGGATCAGGGCCTCGAAGGTCTCGCGCCACAGTTTTTTCCGGGCAAAATTGTCGTCGGTGAAGAAGTAAAAGTCGATCCCGTGCTCGTCATAATTGTGCCGCGCCATCTCCGCGATCTCTTCCGGAGCCCGTTCCCGCATCTTGCGCCCCTGCACATTGATGATGGTGCAAAACGTGCAGGCAAAGGGGCAGCCGCGGGAGGTATCGAGGGTCCCGAAGGTGGGTCTCAGGAAGTGCTCCATCGATTTCGGGCTGACCACGGGCCACGGCGCCTTCTCGATGTCCACGAGACTCTTGAGATCCTGGGCAAAGGAGTAGAGCGGCTTGGGCTGTCCGTTGAGGACATCGGCCAGGATCCCTTCCCACTTCCCCTCCACCTCGCCGGATACGACAATGATGGATTCCCGGAAGAGTTCCTGGATGTCCGGTTCATCGGGACTCAGCATGTTGATGGTACCACTCGTATGGAAGCCTCCCATGAGCACATCGACCCCGTGAGCCCTGAACTGCCTCCCCAGATCGAGCGCCCGGGGGAACTGGTTGGTCTGCACGCCGACGAGACACACGACCAATTTGGTCGCCGGGCGACGGCCCCATTGGATGATTTTCTTCACGGGGATCTTCTGCGTCGTCTCATCAAAGACATCCACCTGGATATCCGTATCTCCGAAGAGCCGTCGTCTCTTGATATCCTCGGTCAACCCCCGCAAGACACTGAGCGTGTTGCTGGGCAGCACGCCTTTCCAAAAGCGGATCAGGTACCCGTCGTCGTCATACTTCGAGGGTTTGATGAGAACCACGTGGAGGGTCCTGTACCTTCGGGCCTCGGGCAGGAGATCGACATGCGCCGAGCTCGAAGGCTCGCGGGAAAGGTCCGTGACGGCCAGTGTGGTACCCACGTCCTACCTCCTCTCTAATGCTCTGCGTGCTCCCCGCCAGGCTCGGGCGGATTACCTCAGGATCTCGTACCGCGTATTCCGGACGCGGGGGGTATAGCCAGCGTCCGCAATGACTCGCTCAATGTCCTCCCGAGCGGCCATGAATTTAGCCCCCCCGGCGGAGACCACTCGCTCCTCGAAGATGGTGCTGCCGAGGTCGTTCACCCCGTAGTGGAGGGCGATCTGAGCCACCTTGGGCCCCTGCGTCAGCCACGACGCCTGGATATTGTCAAAATTATCAAGCATCAGCCTGGCCACGGCCACGGTCCGCAGATAATCGAAAGCCGAGGCTCGCCTCCCATTCAGCTCGGTCCCATCGGGCTGGAAGTTCCAGGCCACGAAGGCGGTGAACCCGCCTGTTTCATCTTGAAGGGACCGGAGCCGGAGGAGATGCTCCACGCGCTGCGCCGCCGTCTCCACCGAACCGAACATCATGGTGGCACTCGACGGGATCCCGACCTGATGGGCCGTTCGCATGCAGTCGAGCCATTCTTCCACGGTGTCCTTCAAAGGGGAGATGGCCTGCCGGACGTCGTCCACCAGGATCTCCGCTCCGCCGCCCGGGACGGTGCCGAGCCCCGCCGACTTCAGCCGCACAAGGGTTTCTCTGAGCGACAGCCGCGAAACCTTGGCTAAATAGATGAGCTCCGCGGGTGAGAGGCCGTGAATATGGACGGGGAAGCGCCCTGTGATGGCTCGGAACATCTCTTCGAAGTAGTCGATTTTTAGTGCCGGATTCAGTCCCCCCTGGAACAGGACTTCCGTGCCTCCGTGATCGACGACTTCTTGGATCTTCTGGAAGATCTCCTCTCGCGAGAGGACGTAGCCCTCCTGGTGGCCCGGCAGGCGGTAGAAGGCGCAGAAGGTGCACTTCACCCAGCAGACATTGGTATAGTTGATAATGCGGCCCACGACATACGTCACCTCCCGTTCCGGACGCTTCCGTCGCCGCATCGTATCGGCGAGGAAGCCCAACCACGGGAGGTTGGTTACCTGAAGGAGGGCCAGGCCATCCTCGGCGCCCAGCCGCTCCCCGGCCAGCACCTTTGCCTCAATCTCCTTCAACTGTTGGGTGCCGTTTCCTGACATCTGTGCGCTCAATGAACAGAAACCCTCAGCACCTCGCGGAGAGCAACTTGAGGTTGACGGATCTTTGACCTGACTGTTGACTGCCGATGGCTGGCTGCTCTCCGATGACGTTGTAGAGCGCATCCCGTTCGACCGGGACCCGACCTGCTTCGCTGATGAGATTGAGAAGCTCCTGATGGCTCAAGGCCTGGTGATGGGAGGCGGTTCCCAGGGCGTGGGTGATCTCGTAATGACTAACGGTCCCGTCCAGGTCATCCGCCCCGTACCACAGGGCCAGCTGGGCGACCTGCGGCGTGATCATGATCCAGAAGGCCTTGATGTGGGGGAAGTTATCCAGGAGCAAGCGGGCGATGGCGATCTCCCGCAGATTCTGCTGCCCCGTGGTCACCGGAACATGCTCGAGCTCGGTCCGGGCGGGATCGAAGGCCAAGGGCACGAAGCACTGAAACCCCTTCGTCTCGTCCTGGAGCTCCCGGATATGGAGGAGGTGCTTGACCTTCTCCTCGACCGTCTCGATATGACCGTACAGCATGGTGGCGTTCGACTTGAGCCCTGCCCGATGGACCTCGCGGGCCACCTGGAACCATCCCTCGTTATCCAGCTTGGCGCGAAAGAGCTCCTCATGCACCCGGTCGCTGAAGACCTCGGCTCCGCCGCCCGGAACGCAGGCAAGGCCCGCACCCTTGAGATCTTCGAGGACGTCCCCCAGCGGCTTTTTCGCAGCCCGGGCGATCTGGGCCAGCTCGATCATGGTAAAGGCCTTTATCTGCGCCTCGGGACGGGCCGCACGGACCGACCGGAGGATGTCCAGATAGTACTGATAGGGGAGTTTCGGGTTGATCCCCGCAACCATATGTATCTCCCGGATCACCTGATCCCGGTATTCCTCGAGGCGGGCAACGATATCGTCTGGCGTGAGCACGTAGCCCCTGGGGTCGCCGGGCGGGGCGTAGAAGGAGCAGAACTTGCACAGCTTGTTGCAGATGTTGGTGTAGTTGATGTGGAGGTTGCGGACGTAGTAGGTGGCATCCCCACTCATGCGCTCCCGGGACACATTGGCCAGCGCACCGACCGCGGTCAGCTCTGGCGTCCGGTAGAGACGCAGGCCGTCGTCGTAGTTCAGGCGCTCGCCCTGGACGACCCTCTCGTAGAGATCTGCCAGCCCGCTGCGGGCGAACAGCGCTTCCACTGCACCCTCCGTTTTAGAGTCGGCCGTTCACGCCGCGAATGAGCCTCCCCATCCGTAGCACTGTCGGCGAACCGTGAACGGCGAACGATCCTACTCGCCGAGGATCTGGAACTGAATGCTTCGCTCCTGGGGACCATCGAGCTCCGCAAAGATGATGCTCTGCCACTGACCGAGGACCACCTGTCCTCCCCGAACGGGAAGTGCCAGCGTCCGCGACATCAACATGGCCCGCAGGTGGGAGCTGGCGTTCGCCCGCGTACAGTCAGAGTACTGGGGGTCGTTGTGCCGATAGTACTGCTGATCCTCAATGAGGCCGGCGAGGAGCTCTTTCATGTCCTCGATGAGGGCCGCCTGAAACTCATTGATGAAGAGCACGGCGGTAGTGTGCAGGGTGTTGAGAAGCAAGACCCCATTGCGAATCGGGTGCTTGTCCAGGAAGTCATGAACGGTCCGGGTGATGTCTAGGAGCTGCAACGGCTCTTTCGTCTTGACCGAGATGGTCTCAAAGGCAATTCTCACAGAACCCTCCCTTTGCTCCCGAGACCTCCTCACGATCCCATACGCCCCATTCGGAGGCCCAGATACACGATGGCAGCGCCCAAACCGATCGCTACAAGGCACCACCACTGGAGGCGCTGCATGAGCTGCACGCCTTCCGCGGACGCGTCTCTTGCGGGCTTTTCTCCCTCAGCCTGGAGCGCCCTGAGGAGCCTCGGCCCCAGGGCAAAGAATTGATAGCTACTCACCAGGATCAGGACAAATACCAAGGCGAGCTTCAACGCCAGAACCCCGAAGAGGCGCGGCACGTACTCTGGCCCCAGGGTCTCTTTCATCGGCGTGAGCGCACCCGCTCCCGTCAGCACCAACACCCCCAGGCTCGCGAGGCTCACCGGATGAAAGACCCGAATTGCCGCCCCCACGATGCGGAGCCCTTCCGCTTCGGGTCCTCGGCGCAGAACGACCGGGATGAGGACTGCTCCGAGGAATACAGTCCCCCCCAGGTAGACGACGACCGCCAACGTGTGCAGCAATGCAATTACCACCTCGGTCCACCTGGGCGTTTGACTATACCCGGTTTCACCCTTGCCGTCAACTATCTTCTACCGGACGCTCGTCTCGAGAATGAACGCCCGCATCACACGGGCTATCTCCTCCGGCTGATCCTCGGGAAGGAAATGTCCCGCGTCCTTCAGGACCACCAGCCGGGCCGCACCCAGCCGATCCGCCAGGCGCTGACCGACCGCGGGGTCCTGATAGTCATCGGCCTCTCCCCAGAGGATGAGCACGGGGAGCGAGAGTTGCTCGATCTCTGCGGCCCGGATCAGGAGGTCGCGGTTATTGAGGGCTCGGGCGCACCGGAGGTACGCGCGGCTTCCGTCCACGCCGTCAAAGGGACGGACGTACTCCTCCACGAGGGAGTCGGTGACCCTATCCTTGAAGACCGTACCACGGAGGAGCGCCTCTCGGAAACCCTTCCGCAGGTCGATCCGCTCGATGATCTTGTCCCAGGCCGGATCCTTCAGGCGATCGATCTCGGGGACGGGCCATGAGTCGTAGGCAACCGTATCGATCAGGACGAGACGCTTGACCAATTCCGGCCGATCGAGGGCCAGCAGCTGGGCCACGCCACCGCCGATATCGTGGCCCGCGACGGTAGCATGTGTCAGTCCCACCCGCATCATGAACTCCGCCACGGTGGCCGCCTGGGCCCGGACCGAGAGATCCGCCTTGGGCGGCTTGTCAGAATCACCGTATCCAAGCAGGTCCAGGGCACAGACGGCGAACTCCCGACTGAGCGGCGGAATGACGTCTCGCCAGAGATACGCGGACGTGGGAATGCCATGAATCAAAACGACCGGCCTACCCTCCCCCTGGCGGACATACGCGATCGCGCCCTCCCTGAGAGCCACCCGTGATTTCTTCATAAGCTCCCGAGCCTCCGCGAGGTCCCATACTATAATGAAGACGAGGCTACCCCACAAGAGACATCTATCATCCTTACCCGAAGCGGCCGATCATGATCAGCCCGGCCGCGACGAAAGCCGAAGCCAGGAGTTTCTGTCCTGGACGTCCCTCCCGCAACCTCCAGGCGCCCAGCATCGCTCCAATGATCACGTTCACCTCGCGCGCGGCGACCACGTAACTCACATTGGCGAGGGTCATGGCGGTGAGCACCAGGCCATAGGACAGGTTCTGGAGTACTCCCGCCATCAGAACCCGTCCGCGCTGTCGCGACAGATCCACCAGGAGTCTCTGGCCTCGGGTGAGAAGAATCCACGGAGCCAAGAGGACGAAACTCGTCAGGTGGAAGTACACAACAAAAGTGAGCGGATGTACGACGCCGACCCCCAACTTGTCCACGATGGAGTAGGTCGCAATGGTCGCTCCGGTGCAGAGCGCCCGAGGGACGTGGGGGCCCTGCAGAAGATCGAGGCGTCCGCCGGGGGACTGGTGGAGCAGCAGCAGGCCGAGGACAATGCTCGCGATCCCCAGCAGCCCCAGGCCGGACGGCCGCTCGCCGATCACGAGGGCCGCCGGGACCACGACCAAGAGGGCACCGGACCCCCGGGCGAGGGGATAGACGAGTGAGAGGTCCCCCCGGTCATAGGCCTGGGCAAGGAAGAAATAGTAGGAGACGTGAATCGCACCGGAGGCCAGGATATAACCCCAGCCCTCGCGGGGCAGCGCCGGCCAGGGACCGAGGAGCAGAATCGGGAGGAAGACGAGAGCGCCGGCGCCCAGCACGCACCAGAGGAACAGGAGTTTGTCCTCGCTCTCCTTGGCGAAGAGGTTCCAGGTGGCGTGGAAAAAGGCGGAAGCAATGACGAGGGCCAGGGCGAGCGAGCTCACGAACCGACCCGTGCAAGGATCAACACGGCCGCGATCCCGGCCGCCATGCCGAGTAACGCGTTCTTCGTGCGGACCGCCACGAGGATCGTCAGGCCTAACGCGATGATCCGAAAGCCCATCGTGCCGGCCGGCGAGGCGGCTCTCGTCAATCCAAACCACACGAAGCTCGCGATCACGGCGTATGAGACAAACTGAAACCATCGGAGGATGCGGGGGCCGAGAGAGAGTCGGTGCGCGAAGAGGAGCGGCAAGACCCGCAACAGGTACGTCCCCAGGCCCATGCCTAGGATGATGGCGATGCGCTCTCCCACCATGCCTCCACCCCAATGGCCGCCGTGGCCACCACAATAGCATTCAGGATGAGCCCCCACCCCGGGGCAAGCGCCTCAACGATCGGGGTCCCGACAAAAGCCACCCCCACGACTACAATCGACCGCCGGTCCCTCAGCTCGGCCGCCAGGAGCGCGGTGAGATAGGCCGGAAAGATAAAGGAAATCCCCGCTTCGAACCCCGCGGGGATCCGAACCCCGAAGTAGTATCCGACCACGGTGCCCACCAAGTAGCAGATGTAGCTCGGGATCGCCACTCCGAGAAAATAGATAAAGTTGTCGTGATCCGATCTCCGCTGAAAACGGAGGAAGGAGACGGCAAAGGTGCTCATGGTGACGAACTGCGCCCCTGCCACCAATCCAGCCATCCGAACGCGCTTGAGATGAGGCACGAGGGCAAAGCTCATCACCGCAAAGCGGAAGTTGATGAAGAGGGTGCTCAGCAGGATCTGCATTGCCTGTCCACTCAGGGGGAGCAGCTCGATGGCGGGAAACTGGGCCGGGCCGGCGAAGAC
>JAKEGQ010000223.1 GCA_022615475.1 Candidatus Methylomirabilota bacterium
GATCTGATCGCTCAAGCGGTGTCGGAGGGAGCGCCATGAAGTCGTACCGGGAAGAGCTCTGGTTCGAGACCAAGACCCGACGGGCGTATATCAACATCACTCCCCAGGTAGCCACCGCCGTGAAAAAGAGCGGCATCCGCGAGGGATTCTGCCTGGTGAACGCCATGCACATCACCGCGAGCGTCTACATCAATGATGATGAATCAGGCCTCCTCCAGGACTACGACGACTTTCTCGAACGGCTCGCCCCTCACGAACCGGTGGCTCAGTATCGTCACAACCGGACCGGCGAGGACAATGGCGATGCCCACCTGAAACGGCAGATCATGGGCCGCGAGGTGATAGTGGCGGTGACCGACGGGAAGCTAGACTTTGGGCCCTGGGAACAGATCTTCTACGGTGAGTTCGACGGCCGGCGGCGAAAGCGGGTCCTGATCAAGATCATCGGGGAGTAACCCTGCCGGGGGGTCGCCTCTTGCGGCCGACGATGCCGGCGTCTACACTAGAGTCTGAATTCTCCCGAGGATCCGCGATTCGATTCATCAGAGGTGAGTCACAGTGCCGGATGAAGCCCCAGGCAAAGAAAAGGAACCGAGCTTTCGCGTCACGGACCGGCGGCGGGTGGGCGCCGAAGGCCCTCGAGAGACCGCCACCCCAGACGAGGCGCACCCAGAGGCGAGGCCGGACCCTCAGTCCCCGGAGTCCGAAGCCCCGCCCCCCGAAGACCTCACCCTCCCGGACCTGGTCCGCCTCTTCGTCGCCGAGCTGCAGATGCGGGCGTTGATAGATATGGGGCTGATCCCCAACCCGGCCACACGTCTCGTCGCAAAAGACTTGCCCCAAGCCCGGCTCGCCATTAACTGCGTGGCGGCCCTGATTGAACACCTCAGCCCCCTGGCACCGCCAGCCGAGCGCGATGCCCTCCAGCAGGTGGTCACCGAGCTCCGGCTGCACTTTGTCCGCCAAAGTGGCACCTAGCCCACCGGCGAAAACCCGAATCCTCGCGACCGACCACATTTCTCGTCTCGGTTATCCACTTCCCCCCTTCCCGCTTCCCGGACCGACCACCACCGCCTTGACCCGCAGCGCGGGGGTCTTCGCATCCTCTCCGCCCGCGAGGCCTGGCGGCCGAGAACCGCGAGGCGCCATTCCGATTCTGGTGCAGTTTTTGCAACCAGCTGCGCGTGGGAAGGAGGGCCCCTTTTGGGCTCCTGGAAGCAGCACATTCCGCGTTCTCTTCGGTCGTTTCACCTGCACAGCATCAAGAGCAGGATCTTGGCCTTTGCCTTGCTCGCTACGCTCATCCCATCCCTCACCATGGGCTGGCTCTCATACAGGCACAACAGGGAACTCCTCGCAGAAAAGACCAGTGGGGAGCTGCGAAATATCACCTCCCACGCCGCCCGGGAAATTGACATCTGGCTCAAGGAGCGTCTTTACGAGCTGCGGGTCTTTGCCAGCTCCTACGAGGTTTCGGAGAATCTGGAGAAGATCCTGCGGGCGCATGGGCCGCCGGTCAGCGAAGGTTTGGCGCCCCGTCGCCTGAAGGACTACCTGACCTCGGTCCGGGAGAAATTTGTCCATTACGAAGCGCTCGTGGTCATCGACGCGGGTGCTCGCGTGGTGGCGACGAGCGCCGGGCAGGCCGGCCCGGTGAACCTGCCACCCGACTGGGTGAAGATGGCCAATACAGATAAGGCGATCCTGGGTGATACCGTCTGGGACGGAGTCCGGAGAACGACGACCATGACGATCGCCGTGCCGATCAGGGCTACCAACGGGCACTTGTTGGGGGCTATGGCCGCACGACTCAACTTCCGCACGATCGATGGGACCTTCAGGAGCTTTTCCCTGGGAGAGACCGGGCAGGCATACCTCACGGCAGCAGATGGCACCCTGGTTCTCAGCTCCCGACCTCCTTCTCCGCCGCTCGATACGGCAACCTCGACGTATCAGGTCCCGCAGGCTCTGCTCGAAATGGAATCGGTCTTGCTCGAGTACAGAGATCACCGGGGCAAGGATATGGTGGGGACCCTCAAGCGAATTCCCCAGTTGAATTGGGCGGTGGTGGCTGAGGTGCAGAGCAGTGAAGTCTACGCATCGATCATCCAGCTCCGAAATCTGACCCTCCTGATGGTCGCGGGGCTGCTGTTGGCCATCGGCCTGACCGCATATCTCTTGGGCCTGACCATCGTCCGGTCCTTGAATCGACTGACCGAGGGCGCGTCAAAAGTTGCCGCTGGGGACCTGGAGGTGGATCTCCCCGTCGCGAGCCGCGGCGAGCTGGGGTACCTGACCGAGGTCTTCAACTATATGGTGGCGCGCCTGCGTCAGGGACGAGAAGAGCTGGACGCCATCAACAAGACCTTGAACGAGAAAAACCGCGAGCTGGAAAGACTTTCTGTCACCGATGGGCTGACCGGGCTGTACAATCGGAGTCATCTGATGCAGACCCTCGCGAACGAGACGGCTCGAGCGCGGAGGCACCAGCGCCCCTTTTCGGTGTTGATGATTGATATTGATCACTTCAAAAGATACAACGACAGCTTCGGTCATCTGGCGGGAGACGCCCTGCTGAGCAAACTTGCGTCGATCTTTACGCAATCAATCCGCACTGCTGAATATGCGGCGCGCTACGGCGGCGAGGAGTTCTTGATCATGCTTCCAGAAACCGCGCCTGATGGGGCCGTGGACGCCGCTGAACGGATTCGAGCTCATGTGGCGAAAGGAACCTCCGGTGACGGGAACGCAGGGGAGGGGGTCACCGTAAGCATTGGCGTTGCCGGGTTTCCGGAGCACGGAGATACCCCAGAAAAGATCATCGGCAGCGCCGATGCTGCCCTGTATCAGGCCAAGCGGAACGGCCGAAACCGGGTGATTCGTGTCAGCGGCAGGCCGGGAAAAGGCATCAAGCGCCGTGGGAGACGCGAGGAACCGGTGAAGCATTGACCCTGCCTACCGTCCTTCGACCAGGGTGTAAGAGGTCCAGCCGGCCCGGCCCTTCTGGTCTTCGATCCTTACCCATTGACCCTTGCGCGAATGCCCGACCAACGGGGTGCCCTTCTCGAGCGTGAAGAGGACCTTGAAATTGAGGCCGGGCCCCTCCCTGACATTTCCGGTCCTGAGCACCCGGAGGGCGAGCGGCGTGGCGAAGAAGACCTCGCCCGCCTGGACATGCTCTTGGCTCTTCAGCCGTGCCTCGCCCGCCTTGATAAAATCCTTGGCCTGATTGACGAGGTACAGGGCACCACTGTAATTTTGCTTCTCAAACTCCCGCAGACTCATCTTCAAGAGATGCTCGGCCTGGACGGCTTCTGAACCTTTTCCCTCCCCGGCCATTCTTGCCTCCAAGACCTTCAGGGCAATCTCGGCCTCCGCCATGGTGGACGCGGCCTCCGCCTTGCTTTCGAGGTTATGCAGTTTGGCCTTGGTCCGTACCACCTCCTCGATGGCCTCATCGAGCTTCCTCTGCACTTCTTTCATCTGTGTTTCCTGTTCCAGGAGATGTAATTGGAGTTCCGCGATCCTTTCTTCCTGTTCTCGAGAGGCACGTTGCTTGGCGGCGCTCTCAAGCGTGGCCGGGGGCGCTGTCTTCCCGGCGCACGCTGAAAGGAGGGCAGCCGAGAGGACGAGAAAGAACACCGAAGATAGGATGGACCGACCCAATCCGGAATAGATTCCAAGGTTGTGCATAGCTCTTCCCGTTGGTCTCCGCGCGACCTTCTCTTCGCCTGAATACGTTTCTAGCAAGGGTCGTACCAGTTTGGGAAATCTTGCGGGAGTCAGGGACTGCAGGGGGGCGAAGGGCAGGGCGCGGCTTATGGGGTCGCCTTAAAGGTCACCAGCCGCCAATATGACTCGGCTAACGATTTGGTGTGTTGGCTATTGATCTGAACTCGGATTCCGGTGACCTTGTCGGGGGCATCCCCGAAGAGTTTCTTGTAGTCCTCGGCGACATTCCGTGTCTCGGTAATCCACTTCCCCTTTTCCTGCTTCCCGGATCGAAGCACCACCATTTTAATGCGCACGAAGGGATATATCGTCGGAGCGGGAGCTTCCGTCACGGTTCCGGCTGGCGCCGTGGTGTCCCAGATATAGGCGATGACATCGGTCCGCAAGAAATCTGGAGAAACCATCACGAAGAGTTGGGCAGCCTGGTCGTCCGTGCCGCTGTTGCGTAAATCACCGCGCCTTGGAAGCTCCGTGACCTTCCACTGCCATACCAGGAAGGGAGTCTGCTTCAGGTCGATGTCAACCTCTTTCTGGATGGCAAAGGAGGCGGAATGACTCCGGAGCCTGAGGGCGCGGCCGTTGCCGTCCCTGACCACAGCCAGGTCCGCCGTTCCCTCTTTTGTCGACAGCTTCCATTCCCCGGGAACTCCGTCTCCTTCCTTTTCCTTGCCGAAATCGGCAACGACCACCCCTTGGAACCCATGCACCGCGCCGGAAATGAGGCAGATGCCCAGGATCAAGAGCCCGATGGCTTGTCCCACATTCCGTGATACCCCCCGAGCATTCTGTCGCATGGCTCTCCGTGTAAAAACCTGCCGTGACAAGAAGAGATAGAATCAATGTCATGGGGTTGCAAATTGCATGCCGGGGTCTCAACACCCATTTCTCCATCTGACAGGAGAGTCTCATCGAATTAGTGGTGAGAGTTGGAAGGCAGGCGTCTTAAAGACGGGGGTTCAAAGGGTGAATGATGGGGGAAAGACGCTTCATGGCGCGGCCTTGAAGGTCACAGATCTCCAGTAGGACTCCGCCTGCGACTTGGTGTGCTGACTATTGATCTGGATCCGGACCCCCACCACCCTCTCGGCATCATCGCCAAAGAGCCGTTTG
The DNA here is from genome assembly GCA_022615475.1 of Candidatus Methylomirabilota bacterium. Lineage (GTDB taxonomy): Bacteria > Methylomirabilota > Methylomirabilia > Methylomirabilales > CSP1-5 > CSP1-5. The sequence continues at coordinate 4,843 of JAKEGQ010000223.1, forward strand.
TGGTCCTCCAGCACGTTCCGCGTCTCGGTGATCCACGTTCCTTTGTTTGCTTCTCCGGATCGGACCACCACCGCTTTCAAGGTTCGAAGCGGTGGGGAGGGGGCGTCGGCCATGGTCCCCGCCGGGGCGGTGCTGTCCCAGATATAAGTAATGAACCGTCGCCAGGAGAAGGCAAGGACGAGCTGGGCAGCCTGGTCGTCGGTGGAGCTCGTGAAGAAATTCCCCCCCTTCGGCAGCTCAGCAACCTTCCACTGCCACGCGAGAATGGGAGTCTGCCTGAGGTCGATGTCAACCGCTTTCTGAATCGCAAAAGAGGAGGACACACTCCGGAGCCGGAGCACCTGGCCGACGGCGTCACTGACGAGGCCTAGATCCGCCTTTCCCTCATTCTCGGACAGCTCCCATCCCTGGGGAACCCTGTCCTTTTCCCGGTTGAAGTCCACGATGACCACTTCCTCTGCCCCGAGCCCCCATCCGGGAACAAGGCAGAGGGCCAGACCCAACACCCCCGCGGCCAATGCTGCACCCATGCCCCATCGCTTCGCGCCGTCTCGCATGGACACTCCACACCCTTTCATCGTCTCAGACGTAAATGGCGCCGGATTATTGCAGACCATGTACATCCGGTCAATGGGAAATCTCATGAGCAGGCCTTGTGCTCTCAGGACTCGACTTTCACGCCCTCCAGAAGGCGACATGGCCTGCGATCTGCTTGGCCGCGTCCGGCACGCCCCTTGCACCTCGGCAGGTCATCACGCTGGAGGGGAACATGCGCAGGAATCACGTCGCGTCGGTTTCGGTTGCCCTATTGTTCCTGTTCTTGGCTCTCGGATGTGGTGAAGGCCAGAACCCCGTCCAGCGATATGGCGAAGAGGTGCTCAAGGCGAAGGGACGCGTCGAGAGGGTCCGGGCTCAGGCAGACATGAAGGCCCTCGAGACAGCGATCCAGCAATATTACGTAGAAAATGGCCGCTTCCCGGCGAGCTTGACCGAACTGCCCATCGTCCAAAACCAAAGAATCGACGTCAGCCTGTTCGCGTATGACCCTGGGACGGGGAATATTCAACTCCGATAGCCACTCCCGGGCCGCGCCCCCTTAAGTTCTCCACCCAGAAAGGACCATGTCTTGCTAGAGCCAGCCTTGGAGCTGGAAGAAACCGGCACGGTCGAGGACGTCTTTCGAATAGTCTCGACCCGTGGTATAGAAATCAACGTCACGGCCATCCCGGATGGCTCTCAATGCGTTGCCCGGCCCTGCATTATAACCAGCTAAGGCGCCCTGCAAGAGGGCTCTGCCTTCGAGATCGGTCCTTCGTTTCATAAAATCTCGGCTGTCCGCGAGGACCTTGCATCCGTACAGGATGTTTTCCTTCGGGTCCTGCCAGTTTCCCGTCCGGGCGAATTCGTGGGCATCGAAATCGATCTGCATCAACCCACGGCCAAAGCCACCCCTATCGGGAGGGAGGGGACCAGTCCTGAAACGCGAGGGGAACCGTCGCTCAATGAAATCACCGGTGCCTGCTTGCCCTCGGGGCTTGAGCATGAGTCCCCAATGCGATTCTCGTGAACCAACCCCCCCGACGATGGAGGACTGAAGCCCATGCTGCTCCGCCGCTTCGTCGATGAACGTCTTGTATTTGGCGGCTTCGTGAAATTGCTTCAGGAGTGCAGGATCGTTGCGCGGATAGGTGGTGGGAAACGCGGTCTCGAGGTCCGGTGGTTCCGTCCGGAGCAGCGCTGCCCACGTCAGCGGGCCAACCACCCCGTCATCATCCAGACCATGTTCCCGCTGGAAGCGCTTCACCGCATTCTCGGTATCCCGTCCAAAGAGTCCATCCACGTCGAGGGAGAATCCTTCTTTGTTCAGCTCGGCCTGAAGCCCCTTCACTTCACGTCGTAATTCAGGGGACGTATGATCGAATCCATCATACAAGCGGAGTATTGGACGGCTCATGGGGGAATGCTCCTCTCGTGATCACGGCCGTGAGACGCACGTGCCAGATTGATCGCAAATACGAGTGCTTTTCTTCTAGCTAACGGAGAAGAACGGTGTCAAGCGAAAAGTGGTCTCTCGGGGATATGGTTCTATCAGCGAGGGAAGTCTCGACTGTGAGGCGTGGGGTAACTACCTTCTGTCTCCCGCCTGGTGGGGTCGGGGAGTTCGATGACCCGTTCGAGGGGCCCTTTCCACTCGGCAACGGGATGGGATCCCGGATCGCCGATCAACCGGTCCAGCTCTTCATCCCTGCCGAACAGAGACTCCAGGCGGAGCTGGACATCTTGCGGCACACAATCCGGTGCGCTGGCGGCGCGGAAGAGTTTCGCATACGTCTCGGTAGCGACGGCCTGGTCATGCTCGCGAAGCTCGGCGCGCTTGTTCACCTCGAGCAAGAGCTCGGCGATGTTCTCGGTCTCCTGCCAAAGCCTGCGACCCACCAGCGGATCGCAATCTCGATTCGCCGCCAGCCAGTCGGTGAGCTGGCGTTGGAGGGTTTCTATAC
>JAKEGQ010000224.1 GCA_022615475.1 Candidatus Methylomirabilota bacterium
GCCAGGTTCGCGAGGGCCTCCTCCAAGCCGGTTCGCGCCTCTGCCAGGGAGATGAGCAGGTATCCGGTTGCGAGGAGGAGACTGACCGCCACCTTCCGCCAAGGGTTCTTCCCCGGGATGCCGACTTCATCCCATGTCATTCTGTACCAATAGCGTGTCAGGAGGACAACCAGCGTCAGGTTGTAGACCGGAAAGACCAGATAGGCGATACGGATGTCGACGGCACTCCCCTTAACTGCGGCGGGGACCAGGAGAGTCGTCGGGAGCAACCATGCGACGTATGTCCACAAGATGCCTATGGCGGACAACGGACGCGGGTCTGGCGATCGGGAGGTCTCTTTGTCGCAGTGGCCGCAGGTCACTCATCTCTCCGCGAGGCCCGCCGGGCCTCGAAGCCGGACTCCGGGCTAGCGAGGGACCCAGTACCGATAGCCGTTTTGTGCCTGCTGGAATTGCTGTCCATCCTTTGCGACGGCGAGACTGAGGGACTCACCCTCGGAGCCAGCCCAACTGATCCCAATCGCGGAAAAGCTCTGTCCCTCTATGACAAACAGGACCCGAAAGTCCTCCGGATGTAGCGCCCCAGCGTCTTCGACTCGCCAGAGATCATGACCCTCGCCCCTGTATTCAGCGGGATAATCGTGGAAAATGGCGGTTTGGGACCCGACCAGGACAATGCTCGCCAAGGCCTCCGGTCCTTCTCGTGCGAACTCGATGAGCAAAACCTGCTTGTCGGAGGAGACCCGCGCGATGCGCCAACAGTTTTGGACCCGTCGGCGCTTCGCCAGCGCGAGTCGCTCCTGCTCTCCTTGCGGGCAATCCGCTGGTACCGCCGGCTGGACGCTACGCAGCTTTCCCGCAGACACGAGGGTGTCCTCGGCAAGGAAGCATGTCTCATCAGCTCTTGCCTTTCCTTGGGGTAGCCGGAAGACGTCTCCCGGCTGGTTGTGAAAGTTGTACGCGAGATCTCTGCCATCGTGGGCTTGCATCCCCTCTTGGCGTAATTCGAACTGCGCCAGCAGCCGCCTGCCACCCGAGCAGAGCGCTGCGCGAACCCGCTCTGGATGCTTCAGGTCCGTCAAGGCAAGCAGTCGGGTGCCAGTGGGATCCACGAAGGCGAAGGTCCCATACTCGGGCGTTTCTGCCTGGGCTGTCCTGAGGGCCAGCCCACAGCCGAGAACGAGGATGATGAGACACCGGCCCATGATGCGCATGTCAATTCCGGCCCCCGGCCCCCCCGGGTGCTGCCTAACACTTCGCCGCCAACTGAGAATCCCGCCTAGCAGATCCATCCTGATCCTCTGGCGTCTTGGGTGGTTGTGTGTGAGTTCCGATGTCTCAGGTGCAATTTTCGGGCCCCGAGACTGAGCTCGACTCACGCCAGCTCCCTCAGCCAAGGCCTTCTCCCGATCCGCATCCCTGTCGGCTGTCTTCCGTCTCATCTCTCTTCTAAGTCGACAGGGTCCTGGTCCTGCCAGACCTCCCCCGCAATGGGTTCCTCGGGACTGCCGTGAAACCCGATCAATCCGATGAGCCCCCTCCCCCCGTATTTCAAGATGAACCCCAGGAACGGGTGAGCCCTCCCGGGGCAATCCAGGCCGGGGGGGCGTAAACAAGGGTAAAGGGTGGAAGAGAGGGGGTGATTTCATGAAGCGGGTCCGGCACTGGCTGCCTTGGTGGGTGGCCCCATGCAAAGCCCTGGGGCTTGCCTGCCTCAGCGCCCTGGTCCTCGTAAGCGTTGTTGGCTACTCCGTGAGTGCTGAGCGGACCTCGGAGGGGGTCGGCGCCAATCAGACCGCCGTCACTATCAAGACGTTCCAATTCAACCCCAACCGCCTTGAAGTAAGAACCGGCACGAAGGTCACCTGGACGAACCAGGACGAGGTCTTACACACCGTCACCTCGGGCACTCCCGAAACTCGCGACGGCCGGTTCGGCTCGCCGCTCGATGGGAAAGGGGCTGCCACCAGCGTGACTCTCACCGAGCCGGGCACCTACCCTTACTTTTGCGAGAGGCATCAGTCCATGCAGGGAGAGATTCGCGTCCAGCAGTAACAGAACCGTCGTGAAGAGAGAGCGAACAGATTTTCGTCACCTTCACTTTTGAAAGGAGAAGAGTAATGAAGAGCATGTTCCGAAGACTCACCGGGGTTGTGGCGGCCGTCGCGCTCCTGACGGTGGCCTCCACGACGACGTCACCAGCTCAGTCAGTGAAAAGCCCGATGACCCCGACGTCGGCCACCAAGGCGGCCGAGCTGCGCACTACGCTGAACGGACTGTTCGGCGAGCATGTCCTGATTGCGGCCGTCGCCACCAGCCACGCCCTCGGCGGCCGCGAGGCCGCATTCAAGGGTGCGGCAGCCGGCCTCGACGCCAACTCCGTGGACCTCTCGAAGGCCATCGGATCGGTCTACGGGCCCGACGCCGAAAAGGCGTTCCTCCCTCTGTGGCGCCGGCACATCGGGTTTGTCGTGGATTACACCACTGGGGTTGCCACCAAGGACAAGGCCAAGCAGGACAAAGCGGTCAGCGACCTGCTCGGCTACACTCAGGACCTGGGTGCCTTCCTGAGTTCGGCCAACCCCTATCTTCCTAAGGATGTCGTGGCCGGCCTGGTCAAGACCCACATCCTGACCCTGAAGGACGTCATTGACGCCCAGGCGAGCGGCGATTTTCCCAAGGCCTATACGGCCGTCCGCACCGCCTATAGCCACATGCAGATGATCGGCGACCCGCTGGCCTCGGCCATCGTAAAGCAGTTCCCGGATCGATTCGCCGGCTGGCCGGATTCACCGGCTTCGAGCCTCCGGAACACACTCAATATGGAACTCCGCGAGCACGTCATCCTCGCGGCCATGACGACCGGCTCAGCCCTCGGCGGCCGCGAGGCAGAGTTCAAGGCCGCAGCCGGGGCGGTGGACGGCAACTCGATCGACATCTCTAAGACCATCGGCATGGCCTACGGACCCGATGCTGAAAAGGCGTTCCTGCCTCTCTGGCGCCGGCATATCGGGTTCGTCGTGGATTACACCACTGGGGTTGCCACCAAGGACAAGGCCAAGCAGGACAAGGCCGTCGCCGACCTCGTCCAGTACAGCCAGGACTTGGGCGCCTTCTTTTCCTCAGCCAACGAGAAGCTGCCCAAGCAGGTCGTGGCCAACCTGGTCAAGGACCACATTCTCACCCTCAAGCCAGTGATTGACGCCCAGGCGGCAAAGGACTGGGGGAAGGTCTACCCCAACCTTCGAGACGCGGCTGGTCATATGCAGATGATCGGCGACCCGTTGGCCGAGGCGACTGTCCAGAAATTCGCCACGAAGTTCGCAGCGGCAAGGTAGGGAGCGGGCATCGATCTGGGCGAGCTTGGGCCATGACGACCGGGGCCAGTCCTTGGCCCCGGTCGTTCTTGGCGTCCGCACTGCTCAGGCGGCTGTGAAAAAATTCCACTTGACAAGCGTCGGGCGTAGCCGTATTGTACTGACCGGTCGGTACACAATTGAGGCACCTAATCAGCGTATGCACCAAGAAACCTCGAAAAGCACCAAGGAGCAGATTCTACAGACCGCTTGCCGGCTGATCCATCGCAAGGGCTTTAATAATACGAGCTTAGAGGATATTCTCCGGGAGAGTGGTGTTGGTAAGGGGAATTTCTATTACTACTTTAAGAGCAAAGATGATCTCGGCTATGCGGTTCTCGATCGACTCGCCCTATGGACTTCTCAGCAGATAGGACAGGAGATCTTTGGCAATGGAGAGGATCCGGTGGGAGAGATCTTCCATCTCTTCGATCTTGTCATCGCCATGCAACGGGAGGCTGGCTGCATGGGGGGATGCCCCCTTGGGAACCTCGCCATCGAAATGAGCGATATCCACGATGGGTTTCGCCACCGGATCGAGGAAATCCTGGCGAGCTGGCACCGCTACATAGCCGGGGCCCTGGCCCGGGCCCAGGCGAAGGGCCAGTTGGCCCAAAATGTGCAATTGGACCGGATCGCGGACTTCATCTTTGCCGGGGTTGAGGGGGCCATCCTGGTCACGAAGGTTCGGAAGGACCTGGGCGTCCTCGAAGGGTGCATGGACGAACTCAAGCAATATGTGCGGAGGTATCTCGTCTAATGAGACACACGGTGAGTGATCAATCCCAACCCGCATCGGGGAGCGACGTCATGAACGCGACGATCGTAGAATATACCGATGAAAGGCCACCGGAGAACTTGTATCCGAAGCGTATTGTTTCGCCCACCAAGGGAAGGGCCTGTTGTGCCGGCAACATGGAGCAGATCGGTGGCGTGAGGCGGGAGGAGACGCGGGCCTACTTTTATCGTCGGTGTCGTGCGTGCGGGTACACCGTCCGTCACTTTCTGTCCGCGCCGCCCCCCGATTCTCCCAAAGGCTCCTGGGAGGATGAGCAGACCGCCCTCCTAAAGCTGGTCGCCTAGTACTGTTCCAACATATTGCGCCAGTTCCGACGAAGGAACGGGCTGCCGTTCCAACTGAGCCTTTTCAACCGTCTTGCCGCGACAGACCTCTTGCCCCAGGCAGGGAGGGGAGGAGAGGGGATGGACTGCGGGCGGTGGTTCAAGGCGCTGATGGGGAGCCTCCTGAAGGGGCGCGCTCGTTGGTTCGCCCGCCGTCAAGACGAGATCGGCCCGAGTTCCCCAGAAGTGCACCGGCGTGAGATCCAGCGCCTTGAGGCAGAGCGTGAAAGGCTGCGGACCGCCCTCAGGGAGCAGCAGGCCGCCTTTCAAGCGCGCCACACTATTCTGGATCGGTTTCCGGCAGAAGGAGGCATCCCTCTTGCCGAGGTCGACCGGCGCCTTGAAAACCTCGGGCGGATTCGGCAAGAGCGCCTGAAGGCACAGGAAGAGGCCTGTGAGCGGCGGATCCGCGAGCTCGAGCAGCAGCTCCGCAGGCGGTTCGGCTCTGCTCACCGCAAGCGGTTCGGCCCTCAATAATTCTCGTGGGTCATTAGCCCCCCCGCCAGACACCTCGCCTTCCCACGATGTTTCGGGCCACTTGGCGTACTCGCCGATCTCCCCGCGGCTCAGAGCCGGGAAAGTAATTGTATTGACAGCCGGGGGGAGCTGTAGTATTTACCGAACCGATTGTACCGGGGTCGTCGTGGGGGGACGATGTCCTTTATCGCTGACCTGCATCTGCACTCCAGGTACAGTCGGGCTACCAGCCGCGAGATGGAAGTGGAGTCGCTGGCTCGGTGGGCGCGGAGAAAGGGTATTGCGCTCCTCGGGACCGGAGACTTCACGCATCCCACCTACTTTGCTGAACTCCAGGTCAAGCTGACACCGGCAGAACCCGGCCTGTATCGCCTAAAGGAGAAGGGTCAGGGCGTCCGCTTCATCCTCCAGGTCGAGGTCTCGAACGTCTACCACGAGGGGGGGCGCCTCCGGAAGATCCATACCTTGCTCTATGCGCCATCGCTGGAGGCAGCCGGGCGGCTCAACGCCGCCTTCGCCCGCCGGGGAAACCTCATGGCCGATGGGCGACCCACCTTCGGGTTTTCGGTGAAGGAGCTCTGCCGGATCGTCTTCGACGTCTCTCCCGACTCCGTCATGATTCCCGCCCATGCATGGACCCCCTGGTTTTCCATCTTCGGCTCACAGTCGGGCTTTGATTCTCTCCAGGAGGCCTTTGACGGGTACGCGGGTCGGATCTTCGCCATCGAAACCGGTCTCTCGTCCGACCCGTCGATGAACTGGCGGCTGAGTGCGCTTGACGGAATCACCTTGATGTCGAATTCCGATGCGCACTCCCCTTCAAGGCTGGGGCGGGAATGTAACGTGTTTGCCGGTCCCCTCGACTACTGGCAGCTGTGGGAGGCGGTCCGGACGCGGGACCGGCATCGCTTCCTCTATACCGTAGAGTTCTTCCCCGAGGAAGGAAAGTACCACCTGGACGGGCACCGCGCCTGCGGCATCCGGACGACGCCGGAAGAGACGCGGGCCTACGGCCGTCGGTGTCCTGCCTGCCGAGGCCGGCTGACCGTCGGGGTGTTGCACCGGGTGGAGGAGCTGGCAGATAGGCCGCCCGGACTGGTCCCCGAGGGCGCGCTGCCCTTCAAGCGTCTGGTCCCGCTGGAAGAGATTATTGCCGCGGCGATAGGTCAGGGGGTGGGCACGGTGGCCGTACGGCAGGAGTACGACCATCTCATCGAAGTGGGAGGGAACGAATTTGCCGTCCTGGTGGAGTGTGGAGAGGAGGAGCTGGCGGCCTGTGTCCCTCCCAGTATCCTGAAGGCGATTCTGCGCGTCCGGGAAGGGCTCGTGACGATAGTCCCTGGATATGACGGTGTGTACGGAACGATCAAGATCCTCGGGGACGAGCTGGCGGAGGCTCTGTCCTCATCGCGGCCCGAGCAGATGGATCTCTTTTGAGGAGGGGGAGCTATGGCGAAGGCAAAGAGAAGGGCGAAGGCAAAGAGGAAACGAAAGGTCGCACGCGCGGTAAAGCCAAAACGGAAGAAGGTAGCGAAAGGCAAGAAGCGAGTTGCGAAGGGCAAGAAGCGAGCGGTGAAGCCGAAGCGAAAGGTGAAAGCTCCCGCCAAAAGGAAGCCGGCCCCGGAGATGATGAGGCCCTTCCAAGAACCCGAACCCGCGGGAGTGATTTTCCCGCCGCCCCTCGGCCTAGATTAAGGTCGAGGAAGAGTACCCCGTTATCCGTCTCCGGTCCCTCGCCGAAGGGGTCCGGGTGGCGACGGAGTTCTTCTCTGGTGCCGGCCCCCGTTCGTTCCATCCGAAGAGGGCTGGACCCCTGCTGTCTCTCTGGGTGGCGCTCCAGGCGCTTTCCGTCTCGGAAGGCTTCCGAGATCCTTCCTGTCTCCGCTCTTCGCCGACTCCTTCTTCCTCCTTGGGAGAGTTCCCACTCCTGTGCTAGAGTGTGGTTTCTACGATGACGCGGGGTGGGAGGAGTTGTGCATTCGAAATTTCTCGAGCTCACCAGACCGGAGCGACGGACGGTAACCGCCGGGGTGATGGTCGGGGTCTTTCTCGGGGCGATGGAGTCCACGGTGGTGGCCACCGCGATGCCGACCGTCGTGGCCAGCCTGGGCGGCCTCGATGTGTACAGCTGGGTCTTTTCAAGTTACCTACTCACGTCCACCGTCACCGTCCCTCTGTGGGGAAAGCTCTCTGATCTCTACGGGCGCCGCCCTTTCTATCTTCTCGGCATCGCTCTCTTCTTGCTGGGATCCGTCGCATGCGGTTTTTCGCGCACCATGACGCAACTCGTCCTCTTTCGGGGAGTGCAAGGTCTCGGGGCCGGTGCGATTCTTGCCCTGGGGCTCACCATCATCGGTGACATCTACCCCTTCGAGGCGCGCGCCCGGCTGCAGGGCTACCTCAGCGGCGTCTGGGGGGTGGCCAGCATTGCAGGTCCCTTCCTTGGGGGACTCCTTAC
>JAKEGQ010000225.1 GCA_022615475.1 Candidatus Methylomirabilota bacterium
CCCCTCGCACGTTGGTTGAAAACCCGTAGTGATCCAGGATCCCCGAAATCGCCCGGATCCGTCGATGACGCCGGACATAATCGGCCGCCCCGCCCCGGAAGAGAAGGCTGATGTAGTTCTTGTTGAGTGATTCCCCGCAATAAGCGTCTACGACCCCAAAGTGATAGCCCACCCGCGCCGTGTAGTTGAGGTACTCATCAGAGACGAGCGCGTAACAGGGGTCACGAAAAGTGCGTTCCTCTTCCGGGTTATTGACGGCATGCCTCGCCATGATGGACATAAACCCGCGCAGGTCCATGGGGCGCGGCCCGAAACGGGTAATGCGTTTGTCCAGCATACCGGCAAGGAGGGCCTTGAGCGGCGCGCTGACGACGTGAGCCACCTTCAGGCGGCGCGCTCCGACTGGTGCGTTGATCCCGTCACCCAGGTCAATGATGTACAGGTCAATAGGGAGAAAGACATCCAGGGGGCTGCTGACCCCTCGGAGATCGCCCATGCCTTCGCCCATGCGAAACATCTCCTCGTAAGACCTCTCGTGAACAAAGCGGGCGATGTCGTGCAGGGTCCTGCAGTTCTCCTCTGTGAAATCCGTGGAGCGGGGATCGACGAGGTTCAAGGGAAGAACCAGTTCGGACACGGAATTGAGCAGGTGAAAGGCCGGAGTGGCCCTGTCCTGACGCAGGCGCTCGTCTTCCCGGACCCGTTGAGTTTCCGCTTCGTGCAATTCAGTGACCGCCCCCTCGTACACGCGGCGGGATCGCGTGTCCACGGTCACGTGCACCCCTGTCTTCAGCAGGCTCGTCGCGTTGCGGGTGTTGAGCAGGGCGGGCACATGGAACTCGCGGGTCAGGGCGGCCATGTGCCCGGTCACGCCGCCGAAATCGGTCACAATGGCGGCTGCCTTGGACATGAGACGAACGAACCGCGGGGACGACCGGGGGGCTACCAGCACCGCTCCCTCAGGAAAATGCTCCAGGTCTCCTTCTTCGTCCATGGCCACGATAGGCCCTGACCCCACTCCCGGGAAGGCCATGTCCCCTCCCTCCAGGAGGAGCGGATATCCTTCGACGGGCGGGCGGGATCCTTCCTCCGATGAGACGGCCATGCGAAGAGGCCGCGACTGGAGGAGCCACAGACGCCGTTCCGCATCTATGGCCCATTCGATGTCCTGGGGGCCTCCGAAATGCTCGTGAACCGCGACGGCCATGCGAGCCAATGACAGCACTTCCTCGTCGCTCAAGCAGGGCGCAGACGCGAGTTCCTGGGGGAGCGGCTCGTCCTGGACCCCGCCTTCCGGGGCGGCCACCACCATGGAGGTCTGGAAGGAGGCGGTCCGCAAGCCGATGTGAAGCTCGGGGTCTCGCTCGACGGTGACGGTCTCGGGGGAGGTCCGGCCGTCCACGAGGCTCGGGCCAAGGCCCTTGACGACATGGACCAGAACCACACGGGCATCGGGGCGGGAAGGGTCGGCCGTGTACACGACCCCGCTGGCGACCGCCTCGGCCATGACCAGGAAGCCGACCGGCATGGTGGTCGCGGCGAGTTTGTGCAGCTGCCTGTAGTGAACCGCCTCGGCGGAAAAAAGGCTTTCAACAACTCTCCGGTAGGCCTCGATCAGTCCCTCTCTCCTCACGTTGAGCAGGGTTAGAAACTGACCCGTAAAAGAATAGGCGCTGTCTTCTCCAATGGCGCTGGACCGCACCGCCACGGCCGGGGGCGCGCCAAGAGCTTGAGAGAGCCGATCGTAGGCGTCAAAGATCGACATCTCGATGGTTTCGGGGATGGTGAGCGCAGACCCCTTGGAGGAGTCCTCCTCAGAAAGGGGCATGTTGCCGGCTTCGTCCGGCAGGAAGCCGTGCGCGCGAATCATGCTCTGGTAGGCTTCGGCCGTGACCGCGAACCCCGGGGGCGTGGGCAACCCGATCTCGTTGCGGATTTCGCCGAGGTTGGCCATCTTTGCTCCAACCAGCCACGCGTGCTCGGCCCGGATTTCCGGAAGATCCAATACCCAGGACGAAGGGGCGGTGCTCGAAACCCCTTCCAACCGTCCTGCCAGTTCGTCGGAGATAGCCTGATATTGCTCGGCCAGTTTCGGATAGCGGTTGTCGGAAATGGCGTTGAGGCACCTCACCATGCGGTGAACGTCCACGGCCGCGCGCAGAACCTGCTTCTTCACCCACGCCGGGTGGGGAAGCGCGTCCCCCATGCGGCTCTCTTCCAATTCGTTGACAACGGTCAGGAAGTTGTTGTTCGCGGTAAGAAGGCCGCGGAACTCGATGTGGTGGGAGCGAAAACGGGAGAGCTGAGCGTCCTGATCAACGTGCCGGTGGGAGTAGAGGCCGATGAGGTCAAGAAACGTGAGCAGGGCCTGGGTCACGCGCCGCCACGCACCGCTGATCTTTTCTTTAAACCCGCCGATGTCGGGGACAATGCCCATCAAAAAACCCCATGCTCGCTGAAACCGCTCGCTGTGAGCAAATTCGAATTTTCGAATTTCGAATTTTCAAATTCTCTGCCCGTAGAAGACAAATGAGTAGTCCAAGCCTAGAAGCCTTTCCCGTCCCGCGTATTCTACCGTTGTTGTATCTTCTGGCGCAAGAACTTGAGGAGGAGCCTGGCGCTTTTCTTTCGCAAGGCCCAGATCTGGAAGGGCGGTGCGGCCGCAGGGGCCGGTTGCAGCACTTCGGCCCAGCGGGTGGGCACCAGCAGGCCGTGCAAGGCCCCGGCGATGCCGAGAAGGAAAAGCGCGGTGCCTGTGATCTGAAGCCAGGAATGTCCAATGAGAGCAACACCCGCTATCACCAACCCCGCGGCGATCTGCCCTCTGCGCCGCTGGGTGCGCACCGTCACCCCGGAGGCGGACCCATAAGGCAGTTCCTCCACGGCGTCTTTGTCACCGTCGAGGAAGAGCAGGGGCTGGTCGGCAGTCTGGATGGCTCGGAGGCGGAAGAGCCGTCGCTCGGTGGCCAGGAGGCTGATGAATTCCTGCTCGCTCTCCCTCAACACCGAGCCGGCAATCTTGGTGTGGGCGCGTACCGCATGATGCTCGAAACAGACGGCTTCGCCCTGCTCGATTCGTCGCCGGACCAGGGCGCGGCACAAGTCCAGAATCCGTTGTTCACTCTCCCTCTGAAAGGCTCGCTCTGAAACATCACCTCGCGCGCGTTTTGCCCAAAGCTCGGCGATATCCTTCCTCAGCCCTTCAGTAACATCCCCCCCTCCCCCCTTTACTAAAGGGGAGCGAGGGGGGATGTTTTCAGCGGGGTGCTCATTCATCTTCCGGATAATGACCCGGCGAGATCCCTTTGGCGTGAAGCGACGGGATCAGGCTGGTCACGATAGCCAGCACCAGCACGAAGCCCACCACGAAAGCGAACCAGGGATCCCATTCGTGGATCGTCGAATCGTAGAGCAGCCACAGCAGGAAGGCGTAGAGAACGACGTTGGAGCCGATGGACACTATTCCTTTCATGACCTGCCTCCCTTAAACATGGCCTTTGAGCCAGATTTCGTATACCACCGCCGCAGCTCCGAGTGAAACAGCGAGCAGCAGAATCCAGAATCCGAGCATGGAGTTGATAAACCACTTCATGGATGTTTCCTCCTTTGAGTTCCCTTCACCGCTTAGATCACCAGGGGTCCGACCCAGTCCGGGACCCACTTGCCACCGCGGCGTCTCACCGCAAACCACACCAGGGAGCTGATGAAGAGGCAGAGGAAAATCATCTCTCCCAGCGTCAACATGACTGCTGCCAGGGACAGCCACGCCACGCTCTGCCCTGTCAACACATAGATCAGCCGGAGTGCGGCGCCCAACGTGGCGAGGATCAAGGAGTAGCTCAGGATGTATCGGATGGCAGGACCACGTACGTAGGACGTGGCAATGCTGCCTATCTGGGCGCCGAACATGGCCCCCACGATCATGAAGATGACAGCCATCATGTCCACATTGCCCTCAATGGAGTGGCGGAGGGCCCCGTAGGCGCCGGAGACTACGATCTCCACAAGGTCGGTCCCGACCGCGATGTGGGTCGAAGCGCCGACGACGTAGACCAGGGCCGGGACTCGGATGAACCCTCCTCCGACGCCGAGGAAACCCGCCAGAACGCCGGTGACCAATCCCACGAGGACGATGACCCACATGGAAACGATCACGCGCGCCGTGCGGCAACGCACGATGGGCGCCAGGGGAATGGCCTGGAAAATCTGCGGAAGATTGCTGGTCTGCAGTTCGCGGCCCACCTCCTTGCCCTCTCTCTCCATTTCTTCCATCTTCTTGTGAGCGCGTCTGGTTTCGAGTTGGGTGTAGAGGAAGAGGGTGAACATCAAAGCCACGGATGTGACGAGGAGCACCACGCCCGAAATGCCGAGATGTTTAAAGTAGACCAGCAGCCTGACTCCCAGTTCCACCCCCAGCATGGTCCCGGCGATCATGGAAAGGGCCAGGGTCCAGTCGATGTTGCCGAG
>JAKEGQ010000226.1 GCA_022615475.1 Candidatus Methylomirabilota bacterium
AAGGTTTTTTATTAAGGAGTTATACGATGTCAGCAAAATGTGAATGCGGATCGGTTTGCTCTGTTGAAACAGGAAAACCGTTTCGCACGGGGCCGGACATCTTTCGAGGCATCCTGAGCGGCTTTGTCGGGACCGTGGCCATTACCCTGATGATTTACTTCGTTGCCCCCATGATGGTTGGCACTCAGATGGACATCGCAGGGATGCTCGGCTCCCTGCTCGGCGGCAACTGGTGGGCCGGCCTGGGCATGCACTTCCTCAACGGCACGATCATTTTTCCGCTCCTGTTCGCCTTCCTTCTCTGCAGCGTGCTGCCGGGGAGTCTTGTCCTGAAAGGGGTCACCTGGGGAGTAATTTTGTGGGTTCTGGCGCAGGTCGTCGTCATGCCCATGATGGGAATGGGACTGTTCAGCGGCTCCATGCTCGCCGCAGGAGGGAGCCTGATGGGCCATCTGGTCTACGGGGTTGTGCTGGGGGGCGTCTACGGGCTGAAGTCCGCGCCTGCGTCCGCTCCACGACCGGTTCGAGCGTGAGCCGGTCCGATCCCCGGGGATCTTCACCCCGAGGAAACCTCGTCGCATTGACCCCGGTTCCGCCGAAGGGCGGGGCCGGGGCTCTTGCGCGTGTAGCCGCAAGCTCGCCCTCGGGGACCTTCATGGGCGGAGACAGGTGGCGTGTTGGGGGGCGGACCGATTCAGTCGCCTTGGGGCCGGTTGGCCTTACGGAAGTGCTCGAGGAGATGAGGGTCGACGACGGAAGCAGGCTGACGGGTCGTGCCCAAGGCGCGCAATCCCCGAATGGCAAGGCGAAGCTGCCGGACGTAGAGGCGGCAACCCTTGCACATGGCAAGGTGAATGAGCATCCCCAGGCGAGTCAAAGGGTTGAGGCGGCGCTCGATGTAGTCGCTTGCAGAGGTGGTAACTTCCCGGCAATTCATCATGGCGCTCAACCTCCTCGGCGCTTCGGTCCGGACTCTCCGGTTGGTTTGGCGCCCAGATATGCGTCCAGCGCACGCCGAATGCGGGCGCGTGCGCGGTGGAGCAGAACTCGCTGGTTGGTTCCCGAGACCCCCAGGATGTTACAGGCTTCCTCCGGGGAGACTCCTTCCACGTCGCAGAGCAGCACGACCTGCCGTTGGCCCTCGGGCATGGTGGAGAGGGCTTTCTGGATCACGGTCAACGTCTCTTCTCTCAGCAAGAAGGACTCCGGGTCCTCGAGTCCCCAAGGAACAGGGGGAGCCTCCCATCGTCCCCGGACGTTGAGCCCCGGCTCGTCCTCGTCTGGGTCGCCTCGCGGTTCCGCCGTGAGATTCGGGTTGGGTGTGCCGGGATTCCCGGTCTCGTCGTGGCGCTTTTCCTTGGAGGCTAGGCGGCGGGTCTGGTTCACGAGAATGCTGAAAAGCCAGGATTGCAGAGATCCGCGCCCCTCGAACCGACCAATTCCCCGGATCACGGCTAGCCAGGTCTCCTGGACTGCCTCCTCGATGACGGACTCATTGCGGGAGAAGGAGCGGGCGAGCCGAACCAGCCGACCCTGGTACTCCCCAACCAGGAGGCTGAATGCCGCTTCGTCACCCGCGCGGAGCCGGGAGATCAGGTCTTCGTTCATCTCGAAATCAGCATTGCGAGGACTGGCCTTCGCGGCGTTCGTAATCGACACCCCCAACGATAGTGAGTATTCTGGGCCTGCTCTTACTTTCCACCCGCGGCCAAGGCCCACCATCATACAACGTCGTCGGTCAACCGCACGAGCCGTCTCAAGTGCAACGAATCCCCAAAGGGAGGAGACCATGGCCTGGGTAGCCACTGGACCGGACAACGGCCGATTCGATCACATTCTGGCCTGTCACGGCCTGAACCCGGCAGCGCAACGTGCCCATATCGGCCTCTACCGGGCGATCATGTTCGGGGAGTCCCCTCTCTCCCGCGTCGAACGGGAGATGCTGGCGGTCTGCGTTTCCGCGGTCAACAACTGTCATTACTGAGTGGTGCATCACAGCGAGGCGATCGTCCGGGAATCGGGGGACGCGTCGCTGGCGGAGACGGTCGTCTCCGGTCGATTCGGTGATCTCGACCCGCGTCGGGCGGCCCTGTGCCGGTATGCCGTGCATCTCACGATCGCGCCCGCGGCTCTGGGGCGTACGGACCTCGATCCGCTCCGCGCAGCCGGCCTGGATGATCGCGCCATCGTGGACGTGAACCAGGTCGTGTCCTACTTCAACTACGTGAACCGGGTCGCGGACGGGCTAGGAGTGGAATTGGAGACACACTGGCCGGAGGGGTTGCGAGTCCACCGCAACTATCCCTTGGCCGGTCGGCGGGGTGGTTTCCCCACGATCTCGGCCGGGAGCATTCCGTGGCTCACCGTCGAGCAGATGCGCGAGATCGACCGGCTCATGGTGGAGGAATACCGGATAGACCTCTCGAGGATGATGGAGAATGCGGGACGAAACCTCGCTGTCCTGGCCCGGGCACTCCTGGGCGGGACTGTGAGGGACAAGCGAATCATGGTGCTCACGGGGCCTGGTGGAAATGGAGGGGGAGGGTTGGTCGCAGCCCGGCATCTTGCGAACGCCGGTGCGATCGTGGGCATCTCTCTTGGAAAGCCGCCGGAGGGCACGGCCCCCGTGACCGCGGAACAACTCGCCATCGTGCGGGCACTCGGGATCTCGGTATCCCTCGAATCGCCGGGGAAAGATCAATGCGATCTGGTGATCGACGCACTCCTCGGTTACAGCCAGCGGGGTGTTCCCCGCGCCCGCTTTGCCGAGCTGATCACTTGGTCAAAGGGCCACCGCGTTCTGGCGCTGGATGTGCCCTCGGGCCTGGAGTCATCCACCGGGGATCTGCACGACCCACATGTTCTGGCCGAGGCCACGCTGACTCTGGCCCTCCCCAAGGCCACGTTGCGAGGCGCGCCAGAGGCGGTCGGAGATCTCTACCTCGGGGACATTTCCGTCCCGGCGACCGCGTTCGGGCGGATCGGGATCTCCTTCGCCAGCCCCTTCGCCGAGGGTCCGATCGTGAGGGTGAAGTAGGTGGAACAGGGTGCGGCATGGCGACGGTGGTACCCGTCCGGCGGGGAGCCGAGAACAGTTGTGTCCTGGGTCCTCGCGCGCCTGCAACAGTGGCCATTGTGGACTCTAGGGTCTTGGCTTCCATGGTGTTTCGGACCCCGCTGGCGCTCCTCCCCGGTCCCGGCCGGGACGAAGCGGCGTACTTCTACTGGGCAGTGCATGGGGAGTTCAGCTATACCCCGCTCATGCTGGCCTCGGTTCGGGGACTCCATGAGCTCGGGTTTCCGGCCCTTGCCGCGATCCGGATCCCCAGTCTGCTGGGCGGCGTGGTCTCCCTCGTCCTGTTCGATAGGTTCCTGGAGGTTCGTGGTGCCGATCGCCGATCGCGGTTGGCCGGCCTTCTGGCCCTAGCGGTGGCACCGTGGCATGTCTGGGTCGGATCGGTGCTGCACCCGGATCCCTGGTTTCTGTCCGCCCTGCTTGCTCTGTGCCTGGCGCTCCATTCAGGGCGCCTGGTCGGGGGAGCGATGCTGGGTGGAATGGCCGCGCTGGCCAAGCCGACGGGGTTTGTCCTCCTGCCGGTTCTGGGTATCTGGTTGTGGCGCGTGGGAACGCAACGCGCGCGTCTGGTCGCCATTCCGGCACTCCTTGGGATCGCTGCGCTCGCCATGGTGGGGCTCTCTCCCGGGATGATCCGGGAGATGGCCGAGTTCGGTCGTCTGGACCCAGGACTTCCGCTGCTGCAGTGCGTCGCGATAGTGTTGCAGGATCTCCTGATTGGCGGAGGCCTTCTCCTGTTCGTGGCGGGGATCCAGGGGTTCATTGAGAGTGCGCGGTTCTCTCGGCCCGGCAGCGCATGGTCGGGAGTGCCCCCGCTGATCCTTGCGGCTACCCTAATAGTCTTCTTCCTGGCTGCGGCTCTGCTGAACCGACAGATCAAGGGGAACTGGCTGCTCCCCGCCCTCGTACTCCTCTGGCCTTCGCGTGGTCTGTGGATTCCCAAACCGCTGATCGGCATGTTCCTTCTTGCCAGCGTCCTGGCGAGCACGGTCATGGTCGGCATGGCCCGAAATCCGTCCCTGGCGGCTCGAATGGAGTCCGAGGTACCGGCGCTTCGAATCTACAGGGAGCGTGCGGGAACGCGAGAAGACAGAGTCTCCCCGACCGGAAGCTGGTCTGATCGATTTCGGGAATACCAGAGCCTCAAAGATGAGGCAGCGGAAGCGTCGTGGCTGTGGGAGCGGGCAACGGGAGAGACGGCGCCACCCAGGTGGATCGTCAGCGACGACTACGGGCTTGCCAGTCAGTTGGCCTACCATTGGCATGAGTACGGAACGAGGCTGGTCGTGCCCTCGGATGGACTGTTCGTTCGCGGATTGCACGAGCTGGAACAGGGTCACGCCCACTCTGTCCTTCTCGTAGCCACTCAGGCACCGCTAGACAGGGTCTGGCCTCGGATGGGAAGTGCCCGGGAGATTGGGGTGCTCGCTCACCCGGCGATGGATGGCCGGATCCGACTGGGGGTGCTTACGCTGAGGGGCGAGGGACGTCACCCCGATTAGCGCGATGCATGAGTACACGACGGGGTGATCCGTCACGAGCAGCAGGTTGGCGGATGATGTGGAATGAAGTCGAGTGAAAACCAGAAAGGCGGGCAGGACGTGATCTTGCGCATGTTGGTGCTGATTGCAGTGATGGTTGCAGCGGTTTCCCATTCCGCGGGTTCCGTTACGGATGATCTCCATGCCGACTTCGGCGCACTCCTGGCGAAGTACGTGACGCACGACGGCGTGCGCTACGAGGCGTGGTCCCGGACTCCCGACGACGTCCGGCGTCTCTCCGAGTACGTCGACTCCCTTGAGAGGACGGCGGTCGAAGGTATGGAGCGCAAGGCCGCGCTAGCCTATTGGATCAACCTCTACAATGCCGCAACCTTGGAACTCGTGTTGTCGCACTACCCCGTAGACAGTATCAAGGACACGGC
>JAKEGQ010000227.1 GCA_022615475.1 Candidatus Methylomirabilota bacterium
AAGGGCGGGATGCTCCGCGCGAGCGATGGTGTGCGCGGTCCTCGCGTCCCCGGCGGGCAGCAGGGTGAACTCATCCCTCAGTGCCCACTCGAGCTGCGTGCGGGTCACGTCGTCATTTTCAATGAGGAGGACCTTGGGCCGAGCCATACTTCACCCCCTTTCGGGTCCCGGGAGGACCTGTACCCCTGCCTGCGGTTCGGGAAGGGTAATGGTCACCCTGGTGCCCTCTTTATCTCCCCGGTTCGTCACCTGGATGCTGCCCCCGTGGGCCTCGACGATGACTTTCGCGTGATACAGCCCGAGCCCCAGACCGCGGGCTTTGGTCGTCCGGAACGGCCGGAACAGTGATCTTTCGAGGTAGTCTTGAGGAATGCCGGGCCCCGTATCCTCAATGACCAGGCAGATCTGCCCCTTTTTGGGGCCGCGTTGGGCAATCACAGAGACGTGCCCCCGCGTCTCGATGGCCTCGTAGGCGTTGAGTAACAGGTTAAAGAACACCCGCTGCATCTCCGCGATATCCACCTCGACGTGGAGGACCACTTCCAGCCCCCGGACTTCGGTTGCCTCGACCTCGGCGCGCCGGCCCGCCCTGGCCAGCAGGTCCAGAGCGGAATCGACCAGTTCCCCGAGGGTCGTAGGCTGCCGGTGCAGGGTGATCCGGGGTGGGACCCCGGACAATTTTTCGATCAGGTACTTCATCTTGCCGGCCACGTCCTCGAGAGCCCGCACCGCATCCTGCCGGAACGCCGGATCGTCGAGGTGCCCTCTGAAATTCCGGATGGTGAGGGAAAGGGTATTGCTCAGGTTTCTGAGATCATGGGCCACCAACGAGGCCACGTGCCCAAAAGCGGCCATCTCCTGCTTCTCCCCGAGCTGCTCCAACAGCCGGCGCTCCATCTCGCGCTGCCTCCGGATATCGCGGAGGAGGAAGACCGTCGTGGCCGGGGCGCCAGGCTCGCCCGTCTGGCCTACCGAGACCGAGACCTCTCGCCGTTCGCCCGACTTGGTCCGCACGAGGCAGTGATACCGCCTGAGGGCCCACGGGTCCACTCCCCGTGCCTTCGCAATCGCCGTGAGCTCCTCCCGAGCGATCAACTGGTCGAGTCGCATCCCCTGAAGCTCCTCTGCGGTCCATCCGCTGATCTCTGCCATTTCATCGTTGGCCCAACGGATGGTATTCATCGCCTCAGTGATCAGGAGTCCCTCCGGGAGCCGCGCGAAAATCTGGGAGTATTCCACATCGGGCAACGGGTCGTGACCCATCGAACGCCTTTCTGTCCCTACCTCGGACCTCATTGGCGTGCTTTGCGTCCGGCCCGATTACATGTTGAGTTTCGCAAGATTCGGACCAAGACCGTTTCTGTCCTAAGTACCTCAATTTAAAGGCCTGTCTGAGGACCACCACCCCGAGGGGTGTCCGTTTTCAGAACAAAGCCCGAATTCCGCTCACTCCACCGACCAGTTTCTGGACAATTTGCAGCAAATCTGGACGGTGCGATTGAGCCGGCGTGACGCCACCGGCGCTATGGCCTTGGCATGACTCTGACACTACCCACGTCAATTCTTCTTTTCGTTGCCAGTTATTAATTAATTTTGCACTTGTTTTTCTTTTTTACAATATAGGATTTGGACCTACACGGCCGTCAGATTTAGTATGAAGCGATCCCCGTCGAAAGGCGTAGGTCCGCAGTAGGAGATCAGCGGGGCCAGGAAGCCAGGAGGCAACAATCGGCGGGAGGGATGGTCATTCCCGTTGACAGCATGCCCTGGAGATCAACCCGAGGTACGGGAAGGCCTTGTACAATCTCGGGACCCTCTACGAGTCGAGAGGAGACCTCAAACAGGCCCTGGAAAAATACAAGGCGGCGGAAGAGGCGGGCCTGGTCTTCCACATCGGTCCAAATCACTGGACATTTTCTGGGACAAAATCCCCCTGACTTTTTGAGCTGTGGCGAATAAAAGCCTTATTGTGTAGATACTTACGAGGCACATGCCGGGAGTACCTTGAGGACATCTTCTAGGACAATAAATCCTTCTGGGCTGAGTCGGGGCCTGGCTTTGATACCCAGCCCCTTAGAAGCAGCAGGGTGGTGACCCCGATTGGACGACCGAAAACCTCTTGTCAGGACGCGCTGGGTGTTGTATATTTTTAACAACAAGGGGGTGAAACCCATGCGAAGGAACTTGTTTGGAGCCTTCTTCAAGAAATTGCGGCTCGAACGCAAGATGACCCTACGGCAATTCTGCGAGGCCAACCGGTACGATCCGGGGAACATCAGCAAGCTCGAGCGCGGGCTTCTCCCCCCGCCCGAGTCCGAGGCCAAGCTCACCGAATACGCGAACGCTTTCAAGATCCGGCGGGGGAGCGATGCTTGGTACCAATTCTTCGACCTTGCAAGGGCATCCCGGGGGAAGCTGCCGCCGGAGGTTTTGCGTAAGCGGGATGTTGTTGCACGTCTTCCTCTCCTTTTCCGGACGCTTCGCGGCCAGAAGGTGTCCAAGGAGAAGCTGGACGAGCTGGTCGAGATGATTCGGCGGGCGTAGGCGTGCCTAGCAGCCTACGTCCGCCTGTTCTCTCGTATGAGGACCTGGGCCGACGAGCTGATGCCTTTCTGCAAAGTCATCATCCATCCGGGGTTGTTCCAGTCCCCATTGAGGAGATCGTCGAATTCCGTTACCGGATCGACATCATTCCCGTCCCAGGACTCCGCGAAGCGTTTGAGGTGGACGGGTTCATCTCCAGTGACCTGAAAGCTATCACGGTAGATCAATTCGTCTACGAGCGTCGTCCAAGGCGCTACCGGTTCACTGTGGCCCACGAGCTGGCCCATGCGGTTCTTCACAGGCGCATCTACCAGGCACACCGATTCCGTCGGGTCGAGGACTGGAAGCAGTTCCAGCTTCAGATGGACGAGGAGGATCGACGCTGGCTGGAGTGGCAGGCGTATGCCTTTGCCGGTCTGATATTGGTACCTGCTGAATCTCTTCGCGATAGGTATAGAAGGGCCATCAGGGCGGCACGGAACGTCGGCCTCTCGATCGACAAGGCTGGTGACGTGGCACGTTCCTATATTACTGACTGGCTGGCGGATCGGTTTGATGTATCACCCCAAGTGATCGAAAAGCGCCTCGACAAGGACAAACTTTGGCCTGTACCCAGTTAGTGCCCTGAGCAGGAGCAATCCCGGCTGAGCCATCAAGTATTCCGTACGCTGAGCCACCGGATGTGCCGCCGACCTATACACTCCTCAAGCAAACGTCGGTCTTTCAACATGGCCCATCGCCCGCTCTAGGGCCTAGAGGCGCAAGCGACGACGAAAGAGCTCTTCCGACGCCCCATCATCATGGACCGCTCGAGCGATGCCCTGAGGATCAGGTCCATTGCTCGAATGCTCCAATGCTCTGTAAACGAGAAAACCCGGGGGGGTCCCCGGGCTCTTCATCGGCTGCTCCTGCCTTCTGCAGCACATTCGCACCTTCTTTGACACCAAAGCCTTTTCCCTCTCGTCACCTTCTATCCGGTCGCATCTCCCTCCTCATTTGCCCTCGCGGTCAGCAAGAGTTCCCCTGCAAGCGACACAATGTACC
>JAKEGQ010000228.1 GCA_022615475.1 Candidatus Methylomirabilota bacterium
CTTGCCCACGATATTTTTCACCGGGACAGCGCCAAAATCGCGGCTGTCCTCGCGCACCCATCGGGTGTCCCCGAGGACGAAGTAGGAATGCTCCTCGACGGTGGTCGGCCCGAAGTCGGGGTAGGTGGCACCCACGGCGTACGGTTCGTCCAGGCGGCGGCCGTTGACGTAGACCTCGCCTGACGTGATCTGCAGCGTCTCACCCGGGAGCGCGATGATGCGCTTGACCTGCTCCTCCGTGTCATATTGTCCGACTCGGAAGACGACGATATCCCCCCGCTGGGGACGGGCAAAGCGGTAGACATATTTGTTGACCAAATAATACCCCCCCTTGCCCACGGTCGGGTGCATGCTGACGTCATCCACGACGCCTACCGTCACGACAAATGTTCTAAAGAGATAGGCCAGCAGGATTGACCAGAGGAGGATAAAGGCGAGCCTGTTCTCTCGTCGCCTCTCGTACTTACTCCTGACGAACCGCCAGTCAAAAAACGCTCTATCTTTCCGTGATGAAAGGTGTCCTGAAGATGTTCGTTCCATTATCTACCCGTCCCTGCCGTCCGGGTTCTCCCCCAAGCAGGAAGGTAGGATTTGCAAGTGTCGGGCCAGATGTGGCGGTTCTGCCACGTCGGAGGGGTGGTGT
This sequence comes from Candidatus Methylomirabilota bacterium, assembly GCA_022615475.1. Lineage (GTDB taxonomy): Bacteria > Methylomirabilota > Methylomirabilia > Methylomirabilales > CSP1-5 > CSP1-5. The sequence goes on from JAKEGQ010000228.1 coordinate 644, forward strand.
CTCGCGCGCGCGCCCGGCCCGGCCAGTCGTGAGGTGGGACCGCGGCCCCCCCCGTGCCACCTACCGGAACGGAAAAAACTCGTCGGGCTTAATTTTTCCCATGATATCCCTGAGGGGAACACCTCCGAACTCGCGGCTATCTTCGCTCATCGGGCGGTTGTCGCCGAGGACGAAGTAGACATCCTTTTCGATGGTATGCAAGCCGATATCGGGATGGCTTCGCCCGAAGGCGTAGGGCTCGTCCAGCCGACGGCCGTTCACGTAGACCTCGCCGCCCTGTATGGCGACTGTCTCACCTGGAAGACCGATCACACGCTTGACGTACTCCTGGGAGGCAGGTCCATCCCGTCGGAACACCACGATGTCGCCCCGCTCAGGGGAGACAAAGTAGTAGATGTACTTATTCACCAAATAATATGCTCCCTCTGGCAACGTCGGGTGCATGCTAATGTCACTCACAATCCCGACACTCACGACACACCCATGAAAGAAGGAATACATCAGGATGGACCAGAAGAGGATGAAGGCCAATCGGTTGACTCTTCGCTTCTCCGTCCACACGAAGCGCGAGTCAAAGAATGTCCGATTATCCCCCGGCCCATCTGATTTCGCCAAGCTACACCAGCCCCTGCCCTGACGTCTTGGCTGCGACGATGCTCACCGCGTGAGGGACGAAACGTCCTGCCTCTCGGTGCAAATGCAGGGCCAAGTTTCTATTGGGCAGCACGGCCACCACACAGGCAGTGTTCACCATTCTCCGGGAGGAGGGGAGGCACACCACGGGGGCCGGGACGCTTTCCTGCGGGAGCGGTCCCTACAAGTCGCCGAGGTTGACGCTGGCCGAGGAGTCCGGGGTCTCCCAGAGCGTCACCTCCGAAAGGGTGAGGCCTTCGGGTAATACCTTGGCGATCTCCCGAAAGGCCGTCTTGGCCATCACCTCGGCGGTGGGGTTGTCTGGCAGCGTGATGACTCGCTTGGGGGCATCGGGCTGAGCCCGTTGGACCGCGGGGACGAGGGGATCATCATAGCGGAAAAGGGCAGCGTGATCCCATTTGCTCACCAGCTGCTCGTTCACGATCCGTTTGATCTCGCCGAAATCGATAAGCATGCCGAGCGCGTTCAGATCGGGTGCCTCCACCACGACCTGCAGGCGGTACCTGTGCCCGTGGAGGTAGGCGCACGGACCGGCGTGGCCGAGCACCCGGTGGGCCGCATCAAATTCAAAGGTCCTGGACACCCTCATTTCCGTTCATCCCGAGCGATACATTGGGCCCATGCTAGGGATCTCCTCCTCTTGGTGTCAAGACATTTCCCGATCTTTCCGCCAGTCGATGCACATTGACGGGGTGGATCACAAGGGCTTGTGGCCGGCCAGGTACGCGGCAAGGCCCGCAAGCGCAATGACAACCCACCAGAGGGACCGGGCCAGGGCGGGCCTGCGGAAGATCACGCCGACCAGACCGCCGAAGATCATCCAGATGATGATCTTTCCCGTCACCCACCCCGGCCACGGCCAAAAGATGCCGATGCGAGCGAGCATGCCGAACCCGCCAACCAGCACCAACAATAATCCGACTCCGTGAGTGATGGCGACCGGCCGTCTCCATGAGTGCTCCTTGGTGCCTCCGGTAATACAGTGAAGGAGGAGGCCCCCTACCGCCATCAGGATCATAAACACGCCAATGAGGTGGATGTTTTTGTAGACCAGGTACGGGATCATCATGCTCCTCTCGGGCTGAACCCTCGCCTGTCTTCGCTAAGGGTTGAGTGGGCGCAGGTGCGCCTGCAAGAACGTATGCAGGCCGTCCATATAGGCGTGCCGGCTCACGAGAAACCCGTCGTTATGGCCGCCGCGGAGCTCTAAGAGCCGCTTCGGCTCGTTGGCGACTGCGAATAATCGTTGGCCATGCGCGAAGGGGATGATCTCGTCGTCCCGGCTGTGCACAATGAGGAGGGGGCACAACACGGAGACAAGATCGGCCTGGGTGCTGTAGCGGAATCGGGCCAACCATCGTGCCGGTAGGAAGGGATACAGCTCGGCCGCCAGGTCGGGAACGGACGTAAAGGCAGACTCGATGATCAGCGCCCCCGGAGTGTGCCTGGTCGCCAAACGGGCCGCGACGGCGGCCCCGAGCGAACGACCGAACAGTACAACCTCCCGGGCGGGGATGCGCCGCCCCTCGGTCACAAAACGCCAGGCCGCCTCGGCATCTCGATAGGTTCCCTCCTCCGAGGGCTCACCTTCGCTCCGTCCGTACCCGCGGTAATCAAAGATCAGCGTGGCGAGACCCAACTCGTTGAAGACCCTCAGGGAGTCGAGGCGGTGAGAAATATTCCCGGCATTGCCATGGAAAAATAGCAATAGGCCCCGCGCCCCGCTCACAGGAACGAACCAGCCGTCCAGGGTTACCCCGTCCTCGGTGGTAATCGCCACCGACTCGTAGGCAAGCCCAGCCTCGTCCGGCGTCACGACCACCTCACGAGAGGGTATATTCGGCAAGTACAGGAGTTGGGATTGAAAGAAGAACAGGGTGAGTATGAGCGCCACGTAGGCCCCCCCGACCAGCAGCACAATAACCCAGACGGTACTGAACGGCATTCTTGAACGCATCAGGGGGGGCCGACTTACACCCAGAGCGCACGCAGGCAGGGACCGCTCGGTTCGGCTCGCCGCCACCCAGGCCAAACGTTGCTGCGGGACCGACCGCGGATTGCGGCGGTCAACATCCTGTGGCGACATCGGCGTCGCCGGTCTCACCTCGCCTTGAGGCGGCGGGCTAGCGCCTCGTGTTCCTCGCGGATGGCGGCGGGCAGGCGGTCCTCGAATTTCGCAAAAAACTCGGCCTGGTTGCGGAGGTTCGTCCGCCAGCCTTCGCGGTCGACCCTGAGTAGCTCCTCCAGGATATCCTTGGAGGCATCGAGTCCCTTCCCGCCGATGGCGGACGGCGTGGGGACGTATCCGATGGGTGTCTCCTCCGCCTCGCCGTCGCCCCGACAGCGTTCGATCACCCACTTAAGGACCCGCAGGTTCTCGCTGAAGCCGGGCCAAAGGAACTTGCCCTTCTCATCCCTGCGGAACCAGTTGACCCGGAAGATCTTGGGCAGATGTGACGCCCGCTTTTCCATCGAGAGCCAATGGGCCCAGTAATCGGCCATGTTGTACCCACAAAAGGCGAGCATCGCCATGGGGTCTCGGCGCACGACCCCGACGGCCCCCGTGATCGCGGCTGTGGTCTCGGACGCTAACGTGGCTCCCAGGAAGGTGCCATGCTGCCAACTCGAGGCCTGGTAGACGAGCGGCAAGAGCTTTTGGCGCCGCGAGCCGAACAGGATGGCACTGATCGGGACCCCCTTGGGGTTCTCCCATTCGGGCGAGAGGGAGGGGCACTGACGCGCAGGCGTCGTGAATCGACTGTTCGGGTGCGCGGCCGGCTCATCCTGCGACGGCGTCCATGGACGGCCCCGCCA
>JAKEGQ010000229.1 GCA_022615475.1 Candidatus Methylomirabilota bacterium
AGGGGGTTCTCGTAGAGTTCGCGACGATCCGCCACCTCGACGATCCTGCCCAGGTACATCACCGCCACGCGATCGCCGATGTGTCGGACCACCGAAAGGTCGTGCGCGATGAAAAGATACGTGAGGCCAAACCGCGCCTGAAGATCTTCGAGCAGGTTGATGATCTGGGCCTGGATCGAGACATCCAGGGCCGAGACCGGCTCATCGCACACGATGAAGCTTGGCTGAAGCGAAAGGGCCCGGGCAATCCCCACCCGCTGTCGCTGCCCCCCAGACAGCTCGTGACAGTACCGATCCGCCATGGCGGGGTTCAGCCCCACCTCCGAGAGCAGTGCTTTCACCCGCTCTCGGTACTCTCCCTTCCCCTGGACGATCTGGTGCACCCGAAGGGGCTCCCCGATGATCTGTCCGATCGTCATCCGGGGATTCAGGGAGCTGTAAGGGTCCTGGAAGATCACCTGCATCCTGCGTCGCACGGGCCGGAGCTCGGCCTCATCCAATTGCGCCAGATCCCGCCCTTCGAAGCGGATCTCTCCAGACGTCGGCCGATCCAGCTGGAGGATACAACGACCGGTGGTCGTCTTACCCGATCCTGACTCCCCCACCAGCCCCAGTGTCTCCCCCTTTCGGATAGAAAAGGAGACATCATCCACCGCCTTTATCAGGCCCACTCGTCGCTGAAAGAGGACGCCTGAGGTCAGAGGGAAGTACTTACGGAGATGCCGCACCTCGAGGAGGATATCCCCATCGCTGTTCGATTTTTCCCGCATCCTCGCGCCGTGCTGGTGGGGGTTGATCGTCCCCGTTGCCACCCTCACCTCCCGTGCAGGGTATCGGCCACAAAGCAGGCAGAGGCGTGCCCGGCCCCCACTGGGATCAGCGGCGGGACCTCGTGGGCACACTGGTCGATGGCGAATGTACAGCGCATCCTGAAGCTGCATCCCGGAGGCAGATGGGCCAGATCGGGGGGCTGCCCGTCAATAGGCTCCAGTCTGGCTTTCCGGGGCTGGTCCAGTCGCGGCACCGAGCGTAAGAGACCCAGGGTGTACGGATGGCGGGGAGACTCATAGATGTCGCGCGCGGACCCCTGCTCGATCATCTTGCCCGCGTACATCACGTTCACCCGGTCCGCATAGCGGGCCACGACCCCCAGGTTGTGCGTGATGATCACCATGGCCACCCCAAATCGCTGGCTCAGCTCCTTCATGAGTTCCAGAATCTGGGCCTGGATCGTCACGTCCAGGGCAGTCGTCGGCTCGTCCGCCAATATCAGCTTGGGGTTACAGCTGAGCGCCATGGCGATCATGACCCTCTGGCGCATGCCGCCGCTGAACTGGTGCGGGTACTGGCGCAGGCGGCGCTCGGGCTCGGGGATACCCACGAGGCGGAGGAGCTCGGCGGCTCGGTTCCCGGCGTCGGCGCCACCCATTTCGAGGTGTGCTTCGAGGGTCTCCGTCAATTGGCGCCCGATGGTGAGCGTAGGGTTGAGCGAGGTCATCGGTTCCTGAAAGATCATGGCGATCTCCTTGCCACGCACCTGCCGCATCTCCTCATCGCTAAGGGCCAGGAGATCCCTTCCGTTGAACCAGATCTCGCCCGCCACGATGCGACCCGGAGGATGGGGGATCAGCCGCATGATGCTGAGGGCGCTCACCGTCTTGCCGCAGCCGCTCTCGCCGACGATGGCGACCGTCTCCCCCTGGCGGACCTCATACGAGATCTCATCCACGGCCCTGATGACCCCTTCCTGCGTGAAGAATTGAGTCCGCAAGTCTTTCACTTGCAGTAGTGCGCCCATCGCCTCTTCATTTTCCGGCACTTCGCCCCGCACTCCTCTGGATCTTCCTCTACTGCTCTACCTTTCTGTACTGCTCTCCCCTCCCCGTAACATTCTGCACCCAGTCGTACCCCTACTGTACCCCAATTTTGCGTGTCAATCCACGGCCTTGGATCTCTCCCAACCCTCTTGACAGCCCCCCTCGGTCGTGATGTAATGCGGCTCGCCCACAGTGTCCTTGGGGGTCCCTTCCACAAGGCTAGTCGCAGAGGCGGTGTCAGGTCCGCAGACCTCGCAGAGGCCGGGTTCATCTCGGTCGTGGTGTCTCACATAAGGAGGGTTAGTATGGAGGACAACAAGGAAAGGGAGGAGCAGCAGGGTGTCTCCAGGAGAGATTTCATCAAGGCAGCCGGCGTAGGGGCGTTGGCGGCGGGCCTCGGCGCCAATATCATCATTCCCGGACGATCCGATGCGCAAAAGAAGACGCTGAAGATCCTCAACTGGGTCCACTTCGTCCCGGCATACGACGAGTGGTTCAACAAAAAGTACGCCGTCGAATGGGGGCAGAAGAACAATACCGAGGTGATCGTGGACAACATCGGGCTCGCCGGCATCAATGCCCGCGCCGCCGCCGAGGTCTCCGCCCAGAAGGGGCATGACCTGTACATGTTTAACTGGCCGCCCCCGTCGTTCGAGGAGCAGGTCATCGACCACAAGGAGATCTATCAGGAGCTCGAGAAGAAGTTCGGCAAGGCGATCGACCTAGGCATCAAGAGCACCTACAATCCGAAGACGAAGAAGTACTTCGCCTTCTCTCCGTCCTTCACCCCCGACCCGGTGAACTTCCGCCAGGATCTCTTCGGAGGGGTGGGCATGCCCAAGGGCCCGGTGACCTGGGACGACGTTCGGACCGCCGGGGCCAAGATCAAGAAGCAGTTCGGCAACCCCGTAGGGGTCGGCCTGTCCCAGGAGATCGACACCGGGATGGCCGTGCGGACGATCATGTACTCCTGGGGAGCTCACGAGCAGGACGAGGCGGGCAACCTGGTCCTGAACTCCAAGCAGACGCTGGACGCCATCAAGTTTATGAAGGCCCTCTTCGAGGAGGCCATGACCGCGGAGGTCTTCACCTGGGACGCTTCCTCTAATAATCGAGGCATGGTATCTGGCAAGCTCTCGGTGGTCCTGAACGCCATCTCTACCACCCGCACCGCCGAGAAGGACAACCCCAAGAT
>JAKEGQ010000036.1 GCA_022615475.1 Candidatus Methylomirabilota bacterium
AAGCAGTGGACCCTGAGCACTGGCATCCCCGTTGTGCTTGAGACTCAGCCGATTGATCCCCGCTCCCTCTTCCAGGGAGATTATGTTCGTCTGAACTACACCATCAGCACCCTTGACTTGGCCAAACTTTCCTCGGACCGTCCATTCAAGGCGCACGAGCGGATCTACGTGCTCTTGCGGAAAGGAAATCCCTATTGGGCGCCGGTGTCGCTCCATCACGAACGGCCCGGAATGCGGCCCAACCACGTCAGCCTCAAGGGGATGGTGATGCGTGCGGGGAGCAGGCGGTGGAACCAGGCGTCGCAGTCGTGGGAAGCGACCGAGCACCTGATGGTGCGATACGGCATCGAGAACTACTTTGTCCCGGAGGGCGAGGGCCGAGACCTGGAGCGTCCGAAGCCGGGAGAGAAGGTTTCCATCTGTGTGGCAGTGGATCAGTTCGGCAACGCTGGGATCAAGGCCGTCTTGGTCAATGGGCAGTCACGGTACACCGAGACTCTCTTCTGATCCTCCCTCCTTGCAGTTTCGACGACCTCCCACTTTGGGCGAGCGTTCCCGTGGTGTAGAATAGTGCGGTTATGCGGTGGCTGGTAGACGGGTACAACGTGATCCGGCATGCACCAGGCCTGGCGGCCCGCGAGCAGGAGAGCCTGCAAGCCGGGCGCGACGCGCTCTGCCGTCTGCTCGCCGATGCCGCCCGCTCCTCAGGGGACCAGTTCACCGTCGTGTTCGACGGCGCTCGCGGAGGGGGGACGGCGTTCGGCAGCAGAGGCGTCCGCGTGGTCTTCTCCCGCGCCCAGGAGAGGGCCGATGATGTCCTGGCGCGTCTGGCGAGTGCGGGAGTCGCCGTAGTCTCGACCGACCGCGAGGTTCAGAAAGCGGCTGCTCGCGCGGGAGCCATTGCCATAACCGCCGATGACTTTCTCGCGCGCATCCTCGCGCCCCCCAGCCCCGGCCGGGGCGAAGAGGACGAGGGTCCCTTGCCATCGCCGAAGAAGGGCAACCCGCGGAGGCTCTCCAAGAAGGCACGAGCGGCAGAGAGAGCCCTCAAGCGGATCGGTCGCACCACCAAACGATTCCCCTAAACAACGTTGCCTAGAGTGAGACGTCTATCGCCAAGAGAGGTTTGCCCTCGAGAGGTGAAGGAGGGCATGGGGAAGGGGATCCGCAGATCTCTAATTGCGGCGGCCCCGGGCCCACCGGATCGCCTTTCGGACGTCCTTTTCGGTCACTCTCAAGGTTTTGATCTGAGCCCGCACGGTCTTGAGCGGCTCATTTGGAGCGGTAATCACGACTGGCTTCAAGACCACCTCACCATCCCGGGTCGAAACCTCAAAGTAGTCGACGTCAGCCAGTTGACGGACGATGGCCTTTGGCAGGGTGATCTGGTTCTTTGATGTCTTCTTCACCAACATCGCTTAGAGTTCCGTGCTCTCGGCTGGGAACAAGCGCAGAAAGTCTTTCAAGCGAAGAATGGCAACGCCTTGGTATTCTCTCAGTTTGAGCAAATGGGTATCGCCCGTGACGATGACATCGGCCTTCGCTTCAAGAGAGCACTCCAAGATGCGATTATCAGGTTCATCCGCGAGGACCTTCAGGGACCGGTGAGGCTTTACGACGGTAGCAGCCCGGCTGATCAATCTAAGGGCGGCTGTGATTTCCCCCTGTTCGATGCTGAACTTCTCCCGGAGCGTGTGGGCAAACTCGGTCAGTATGGGTATCGAGGTATAGAGGGTAACTCTCTTATGTTGCGCAAGAGTGAGAGCGCGTTGTGCCTCTCCACCTGGGGCGAGAAAGGCGGAGATCAAGATGTTTGTGTCGAAGACCGCTCTCACTAGCGGTCCTCAAAGACAATTTTCTCAATCTCCTTTTCGGTGAAGCGCCTTCCCGCCTGACGAGTCATGCGCCGTTGCAGCCGGTAGAGTTCCTGCTCTTCACGGACTGCTTGGTACACTGCAAACATCTCCCGGAACAACTCGCTCTTGTTTTTGCCCAGCTCCTTGGCGAGGGCCTCATAGTCGTCAGCCAGGTCCGGAGGGAGAGAGACGGCGAGCAGTCGTGATGTTCGGCCCATAATCGACCTCCTGACTGTGTATAACTCGTTTATACTTTACAGGGGGATCGAGGCTCTGGCAAGAGGAAAATTCGGCTTAAGACAACGGCGGGACGGAGTCGTCGATTTCGAAGCCGTGCTGCTCGATCATGCGATGGGTGTCGGCGGCGGTCTGACCTGGCGTGGTGAGGTAGCCGTTCACGAAGAGGGAGTTGGCAGGGTACAGCGCGAGGGGCTGCATGTCCCCGAGGTTCAGTTCGCGCCCCCCCGCGACTCGGATCTCTTTGGTCGGATTCGCGAAACGAAAGAGGCAGAGGGCCTTGAGGCAGCACTCGGCGGTGAGCTGATGATTCCCCTCCAGGGGGGTCCCCGGGATGGGATGCAGGAAGTTGACCGGAATCGAGGCCACATCGAGCGCCCGGAGGCTCAGCGCCAGGTCGATGACGTCCTCGTCCGTCTCACCCATCCCGATGATCCCACCGCAGCATGTACTGAGGCCCGCCCGACGGACATTCTCGACCGTCCGCACTCTATCGTCGTAAGTGTGGGTGGTGCAGATCTGGGGATAGAAGCGCCGGCTGGCGTTCAGATTGTGGTTCACGCGCTCGACCCCCGCGTCCTTGAGACACTTCGCCTGATCCTCGGTCATCAGGCCGAGGCAGCAGCAGATGTTGATCTCCACCCGCTCCCGAATCTCCCGGACAATCGAGGCGAGACGATCGATGTCCCGATTGCTCGGCCCCCGACCGCTCGTCACGATGCAGTAGCGGACGGCCCTGGCGGCCTTTGCCCGAAAGGCGCCCTCCACGAGTTGCGCTCGGGAAAGGAGCGGATACTTGGAGATGGGAGCCTGCGAGATGGCCGACTGTGAGCAGTAGTGGCAGTCTTCCGGACAGAGGCCGCTTCTCGCATTGATGAGCATATGCAGGTGCACCTTGCGCCCGCAGAAGTGCTCACGGACGCGAAGGGCCGCCTGGAGGAGGCGTTGAAGGTCCTCTGCAGGCGCGGTGAGGGCCTTGCGCATCTCCTCCCGGCTCAGGATCTCGCCCCGGACCGATTTTTCTGCAAGTCCTTGGTAATCCACGGCACCCATCCATAGCAGATTCGAGGCGACAAGCCAAGGGATTTTGCCGGAGGGCTCTGCTCATTCCCCCCTTCCAGCCCGTGTGATACACTAAGCATCAATGGATACAGCGCTTCTCGAGACCTTTCGTCTTCGTTACCCGTTCGCCCTCGATCCCTTTCAGGAGGAGGCGATCCGCTACATCCTGGAGGGCGATTCGGTCATCGTCTCGGCACCGACCGGCGCCGGGAAGACGCTGATCGCGGAGTTCGCGATCTACAAGGCGCTGGCCACAGGAAGGCGCATCGCCTACACGACCCCCCTCAAGGCCCTGAGCAATCAGAAGTTTGCCGATTTCTGCAAGCAGTACGGCGAGGAGTTCGTGGGGATCTTGACGGGAGATGTCAAGATCAACCCGAGCGTCCCCCTGGTCGTGATGACCAC
>JAKEGQ010000037.1 GCA_022615475.1 Candidatus Methylomirabilota bacterium
GGTTGGGGGTTCGAGTCCCTCCTGGCCTGCCACGTTGGTTCAGGGTTCCCCTCTGAACCACGAACCATGAACTATGAACGAGGCAAAGGATGCGCGAGTGGGTCGACAAGGCCATCCGATTCTTTAAGGAGGTGCGGGCCGAGCTGGGGAAGGTGAGCTGGCCTTCCCGCAAGGAGGTCATCGGCTCGACCGCTGTGGTGCTCATCTCGGTGTTCATTCTCTCCTTCTTTCTGGGGTTGGTCGACGTGGTGCTTCAGAAGATCATGTCGGCCATCCTGAGGTAAGGTCCCAATGGTGACGACCGAACAAAAAGAGCAGACGACCGAGCAAAAAGAGCAACGGTGGTACGTGGTCCACACGTACTCGGGGTTTGAGAGCAAGGTGAAGGCGAGCATCGAGCAGCGAGCGACTGCCCTGGGCTTTGGGGAGAAGATCTCGGAGATTCTGATCCCGACTGAAGATGTGGTGGAGCTCAAGAAGGGGAAGAAGCGGATCGCCTCCCGCAAATTCTTTCCCGGCTATGTCCTGATCCGGATGGAGATGTCGGATGACCTCTGGTACCTGGTGCGCAGCACCCCGAAGGTGACTGGGTTTGTCGGACCGGGAACCCGACCCACGCCCATCCCCGATTCAGAGGTCGCCCAGATCCGGCAGCAGGTAGAGGAGGGGACGGAGAAACCCCGGCATAAGGTCCAATTCGTGCGAGGCGAGGCGGTCCGTGTCATTGACGGGCCCTTCACGAACTTCACCGGCCTCGTTGACGAGGTCAAGCCGGAGAAGGGGCGCCTCAAGGTGATGGTGAGCATCTTCGGCCGCCCGACCCCGGTGGACCTGGAATTTTTGCAGGTGGAGAGGGTCTAAGAGGGCGGTTGCGGAGCGATAATGGCGAAGAAGGTTGCAGCAGTCGTTAAACTGCAGGTCCCGGCGGGCAAGGCAAATCCGTCTCCGCCGGTGGGCCCAGCGCTCGGCCAGCATGGCGTGAATATCATGGAGTTCTGCAAGGCCTTCAACACCAAGACCCAGAGTCAGGAGGGCCTGGTGATTCCCGTAGTGATTACCGTCTATGCCGATCGCTCTTTCACTTTTATCACCAAGACCCCGCCGGCCTCGATCCTCCTGAAGCAAGCGGCGGGGATCGCCCAGGCCTCCAAGGAGCCGAACCGGATCAAGGTCGGGAAGGTGACCCGGGCCCAGGTCGAAGAGATCGCCAGGACCAAGCTGCCGGACCTCAATGCCAACGGGCTGGAAGCAGCGGTCCGGATCGTGGAGGGGACCGCGCGGAGCATGGGGATCGACATCGTACCGTAAGGGGTGCGGTCAGCGGTCTGCTGTCAGCAGTCGGCCCCAAGAGGGTTCTTGCTGACTGCCGATAGCTGACAGCCGACAGCTTCGCTGGAGGAGAGATGGCGCGGATGAAGCGATATACCAAGGCGAAGGCGGCGGTGGCCGAGCGGGCGCCGGAACCCGTCGACATCAGGACGGCCATCTCCATGTTGAAATCGATGGCCACGGCCAAATTCAACGAGACCATGGAGATGGCGGTGCGTCTCGGCGTAGACCCTCGCAAGGCGGATCAACTGGTGCGGGGGACCGTGGTCCTTCCCCACGGGACCGGCCAGTCGGTCCGAGTCCTGGTCTTTGCCAAGGGGGAGAAGGAGAAGGAGGCCCGCGAGGCGGGGGCGGATTTCGTCGGCTGCGAAGACCTGATCGAGAAGATCCAGCAGGGGTGGCTCGAATTTGACCGGGCCATCGCCACCCCGGACGTGATGAGTCAGGTGGGGAAGCTGGGAAAGATCCTGGGTCCCCGAGGGCTCATGCCCAACCCCAAGACCGGGACGGTCAGCTTTGACATCGCTCGGGCGGTGAAGGAGTTCAAGGGGGGCAAGATCGAGTACCGGGTGGACAAAGCGGGCATCATCCACGCTCCGTTCGGGAAGGCCTCGTTCTCGGAGGATCAACTGACTGAGAACGCGACCGTTCTCCTCGAGACGGTCATCCGGGCCAAGCCCCCCACCAGCAAGGGGAAGTACGTGAAGAGCGTTGCCGTCTCGGCGACGATGAGCCCCTCCGTGCGGATCGACGTGGGCACCGTAGGGGGCTTGGGCAAGGCATAGGAGGCGGCGAAGGGCATGGGTCGTGAAGCGACGAAGGGCGAGGCGATGATCCGCGTATCGGCAAAGCGACAGGCACGCATCGGAGAGGTGGAACGCCTGGAGGCGAGGCTTCGAAGCGCCAAGAGCTTGATCCTGACCGAGTATCGGGGCCTGACGGTCGCTGAGATCACCGAGCTACGGCGGGCGCTGCGGGGTGGCTCGGTAGAGTACCACGTGGTAAAGAACAGCCTGACCCAGCGGGCCGCGGACGCGTTGGGGATCCAGGGGCTGGCGCCGTACCTGGTCGGGCCCACGGCCGTGGCCTTCACCTCCGGTGATCCGGTGGCGGCCGCCAAGATCCTTACCACCTTCTCCAAGAGGACCCCAGTCCTTCGGGTCAAAGCGGGGCTGGTAGACGGTCGGGTCCTCCCCCGGGAGGAGATCCTGGCCATGGCGGAGTTGCCCCCACGCGAGGTGATGGTGGCCCGCCTGATGGGAATCATGGTAGCCCCCCTCCGAGGCCTCGGCGCCGTCCTCTCGGGTTCACTCCGCGCCATGCTGGTCGGCCTGGATCAGGTGAGACAGAAGAAAGAGGGGAGCGCTGGTTGAACCGGGGGATCAGGATCCCCCGCACATCGGGAGCAGAGGAGGATTCGATGGGGAAGGTAACGGTTCAGGATTTTATTGAATCTATCGACACGTGGACAGTCCGGGAGCTGCACGAGGCGGTCAAGGCCCTTGAGACAAAGTACGGCATCTCAGCTGCCGCTGTCGCCGCCCCGGTGGCGGTGGCGCCCGGGGCTCCTGCCTCCGGTGCCCCCGCGGCGGCCGAGGAGAAGACGGAGTTTGCCGTCATCCTCACCGAGGCCGGTGCGAAGAAGATTCAGGTGATCAAAGAAGTCCGGGCCGTCACCACCCTGGGCCTGAAAGAGGCCAAGGATCTGGTGGACGGCGCACCCAAGCCGGTCAAGGAAGGTATCTCCAAACAGGAGGCGCAAGAGATCAAGGCCAAGCTCGAGGCGGCGGGTGCCAAGGTCGAGATCAAGTAGTGACGCTTCTCCGACGTCTCGTCGAAGAGCGAATGCCCGGACGGGCTCCTTCGATCGAGGAGGGACCTGTGGACGTTTTGCTATGAGGAGGAAGAAGTCGAATGGCGGGAGGCAGCATGGCGGTTGCAAAGACCAAGGAACTTGAGCGGCGGATCAGCTTCGCCAAGTTTCCCGAGATCATCGCCATTCCCAATCTGATCGAGATCCAGCGGGGCTCCTTCCAGCAGTTTCTGCAGCTGGGTCTTGCACCGGATCGGCGGGAGGAGACGGGGCTTCAGGGGGTTTTCGCCAGCATCTTTCCCATCAGTGATTACGAGGACTCCGCCTCTCTCGAGTTCGTGAAGTACGATTTCGGGGACCCCAAGTACACGCCGGAGGAGTGTCGCGAGAAGGGAATGACCTACTCGGTTCCTCTCAAGGTGACCCTGCGCCTGGTGGTGTGGGACAAGTCGGGAGATGGAGCGCGCGGCATCCGGGATGTGAAGGAGCAGGAGGTATACCTGGGGGAGATGCCCGTGATGAGCGAGCATGGAACCTTTATCATCAACGGGACCGAGCGGGTGGTGGTGAGCCAGCTCCATCGATCTCCCGGGGCCTTCTTCGACCACGATCGCGGCAAGACCCATAGTGGGGGAAAGGTCCTCTACAGCGCCCGGCTCATCCCGAACCGGGGCTCGTGGCTCGAGTTCGAGTTCGACTCGCACGATGTCCTTCACGTCCGGGTCGATCGGCGCCGGAAGTTTCTCGTCACGATTCTGCTCCGGGCCATCGGGTACGGGTCAAACGAGGAGATCCTGGCGCTCTTCTACGAGCGTGATACGGTCCGCTTCGACGGGAGCCGGGAGGTCGTCTTGGAGGGGGTGAGTCCCGGGTGGCGGATCACCAAGGACCTGTCAGATCCGAAGAGCAAGGATGTGATCCTGGCGCGGGGGAAGCGGATCACGGGGGCAATCCTCAAGAGGCTCCAGTCCGCCCGGGTCAAGGAGGTCCCCGTCTACCGGGAGGACCTCGTCGGTCGGATCCTGGCTGTCGATGTGGTCGAGCACGGCACGGGAGAAGTCCTTGCGGAGTGCGCCCAGCAGATCACCGAAGAGATCCTGGAGCGCTTCGTGAAACGCGGGGTGCAGAAGCTGCACCTCCTTCGGGGCGCCGACGAGCGCGATGTCTTTGAGATTCGTGAGACCGTCCTTCGGGATCCCACCGGGTCGGAAGAAAGTGCCCTGGTGGAGATCTACCGACGGATGCGCCCGGGCGATCCTCCCACACTGGAGAGCGCGCGGGTGCTCCTGCAAAACATGTTCTTCAACCCCCGCCGGTACGATCTCTCGAAGGTGGGCCGCTTTAAACTGAAGAGCAAGCTGGGAACAGAGACGCCCCTCGACGTCCGGATCCTCCAGAAGGAGGATATCGTGGCGTTGATCAAGTACCTCCTCAATCTGAAGCGGGGCGAGGGGCAGGTGGACGATATCGATCATCTGGGCAACCGCCGGGTCCGCTCAGCGGGGGAGCTGCTCGAGGAACAGTTCCGCATCGGCCTAGCGCGGATGGAGCGCGCGGTCCGCGAGCGGATGAGCACCCAGGAAGTGGAGACCCTGATGCCCCACGACCTGGTCAATGCGAAGCCGGTGACCGCCGCCCTGAAGGAATTCTTCGGCTCCTCGCAGCTCTCGCAGTTCATGGATCAGACGAACCCGTTGGCCGAGCTGACCCACAAGCGACGGCTGTCGGCCTTGGGACCAGGCGGACTCTCGCGGGAACGGGCCGGGTTTGAGGTACGGGACGTCCACCCGACCCATTGCGGCCGCATGTGCCCCATCGAGACGCCGGAGGGGCCGAACGTCGGCCTGATCTCTTCGCTTTCCACCTATGCCCGCGTCAACGAGTTCGGCTTCATTGAGACGCCCTACCGGAAGGTCCGTGATGGCCGGGTGTCAGACGAGATCGAGTACCTGACGGCCGACGTGGATGAAAGGTTTATCATCGCCCAGGCCAACGCCCCCGTCGATGCCCGCGGGCGGTTCGTGAACGATCGGGTGCAGGCCCGCTCGGGCGGCAACTTCATCATGGCCCCCCGGGAACAGGTGGCCTACATGGATGTGTCTCCCAAGCAGTTGGTGGGGGTCTCGAGCGCCCTGATTCCCTTCCTGGAACATGACGACGCCAATCGGGCCCTCATGGGGGCTAATATGCAACGGCAGGCCGTCCCCCTGCTGCGTCCCACCGCCCCGATTGTGGGGACCGGGATGGAGTTGGTGGCGGCGCAGGACTCCGGGGCGGTGGTGACGGCGCGGCGGTCCGGGGTGGTGGAGTCGGTCTCGGCGAATCGGATTATCATCCGAGTGGACCCCGATCGGGACGAACAGCTCAAGGTGCCCAACGTTGACATCTATGCCCTGCTCAAATTCGAGCGGAGCAATCAGAATACCTGCGTCAACCAGAGGCCCATCGTGAGTGTGGGCCAGCGCGTGAAGAAGAGCCAGGTCATTGCCGATGGTCCCGCGACCCAGAGCGGCGAGCTGGCGTTGGGCCAGAACGTGCTGGTCGCCTTCATGCCCTGGGGTGGCTATAACTTCGAGGACGCGGTCCTGATCAGCGAGCGTTTGGTCAAGGATGACCGGTACACCTCCATCCACATCGAAGAGTTTGAGATCGAGGCGCGCGATACGAAGCTCGGCAAGGAAGAGATCACCCGGGACATTCCCAACGTGGGGGAGGACGCCCTGAAGGATCTGGACGAGAGCGGCATCGTCCGGATCGGGGCCGAGGTGAAACCGAGCGATATCCTGGTGGGCAAGGTCACCCCCAAGGGGGAGACGGTGCTGACGCCTGAAGAGCGGCTGCTGCGCGCCATCTTCGGCGAGAAAGCGGAGGATGTCCGCGACGCCTCCCTCTATGTCCCGCCGGGGATCCAGGGCACCGTGGTCGGGGTGAAGGTCTTTTCGCGGAGGGGCGTGGACAAGGATGAGCGGGCCAAGTCCATCGAGGATGAAGAGATCGCCCGGCTGCAGAAGGACTTTGACGACGAGATTGCCATTATCGCGAAGGAGCGGGATCGACGCATCCGGGAACTCCTCACCGGCCGCATCGTCGGCAAGGATGTCAAGGTGAAGGGAAGCCGGAAGGTCCTGGTCCCGAAACGGAAGAAGCTGACGGAGGAGCTGCTCAGCGGCTTTGCCGTGGAGGAGCTCCTCGAGATCGCCAAGGCCTTGCCTGAGGAGACGGCCCGGAAGGTGGAACATGTCGCCACCGGCGCCGATAGCCAGATTCACGTGCTCCAGACCCTTCTGGACAACCGGATCGCCCGTCTCAGGAAGGGGGATGAGCTGGCGCCGGGCGTCTTTAAGATGGTCAAGGTCTACGTGGCGATGAAGCGAAAGCTGTCGGTGGGGGATAAGATGGCCGGCCGGCACGGAAACAAGGGGGTCATCTCGAAGATCCTCCCCGAGGAGGACATGCCCTATCTCCCCGACGGGACCGCGGTCGAGGTGGTCCTCAATCCCTTGGGGGTCCCTTCTCGCATGAACGTCGGGCAGATCCTGGAGACCCACGTGGGCTGGGCCGCGCATGCACTGGGCATGAAGATGGACTCGCCCGTCTTCGACGGGCCCTCGGAGAAGGAGATCAAGGACCTGTTGAAGAAGGCTGGTCTCCCCACCTCCGGCAAGACCGTCCTCTACGATGGTCGGACGGGCAGGCCGTTTCACCAGCCGGTCACCGCCGGGTATCTCTACCTCATGAAGCTCGCCCATCTGGTGGAGGATAAGATTCACGCCCGGTCCATCGGCCCCTATTCTCTCGTCACGCAACAGCCGTTGGGGGGAAAGGCGCAGTTCGGCGGCCAGCGTTTTGGGGAGATGGAGGTCTGGGCGCTCGAGGCGTACGGAGCCGCCTATACCCTGCAGGAGATCCTCACGGTCAAGTCGGACGATGTGGTGGGCCGCACGAAGATGTACGAATCGATCGTCAAGGGGGATTGCACGTTGGAGCCGGGACTACCGGAGTCCTTTAACGTCCTGGTCAAGGAGCTCCAGAGTCTGGCCCTGGATGTGGATTTGGTCACGGACAAGGGCGTCCGGCTGGAAGAGGGAGGAAAGGCGCGTGGATAAGTTTTTTGGGTTTTTCGACGAGAAGCCTATCGACCCGACGAGCTTCAAGGCCATTCGGATTGGGCTGGCCTCGCCGGAGAAGATCCGTTCCTGGTCCCACGGCGAGGTGAAGAAGCCGGAGACGATCAACTACCGGACCTTCAAACCCGAACGGGACGGGCTCTTCTGCGCCAAGATCTTCGGCCCGACCAAGGACTGGGAGTGCAACTGCGGGAAGTTCAAGGGGATCAAGCACCGGAACGTCGTCTGTGACAAGTGCGGGGTGGAGGTGATTCGGTCCAAGGTGCGCCGCCAGCGTCTGGGGCATATCGAGCTGGCCTCCCGCGTTGTCCATATCTGGTTCTTTAAATCCATCCCCTCCCGGGTCGGCTACCTCCTCGACATGTCCCTGCGGGACCTCGAGAAGGTCCTCTATTTCGAAGAGTATGTCGTGGTGGATCCGGGACAGACCCCCCTCAAGCCCAAGGAGCTCCTGAACGAGGAGCGGTACCGGAAGCTCCAGGAGGAGTACGGGAATGGCTTTAAGGCGGAGATCGGCGCCGAGGCCATTCGGACCCTTCTCAAGCGGGTGGACCCGCGCAAAATGGCCGAGGAACTCAGGCAGCAGATGCAGCGGGAGACCTCCCAGCAGACCCGGAAGAAGATCGTGAAGCGCCTCCGGATCGTGGACGCCTTCCTCACCTCGGGGAACAAGCCCGAGTGGATGATCCTCGAGGTGATGCCTGTCCTCCCGCCCGAACTCCGACCGCTCGTCCCCTTGGACGGGGGCCGCTTTGCCACCTCGGATCTCAACGACCTCTACCGCCGGGTCATCAACCGGAACAATCGCCTGAAGCGCCTGATGGA